>DASSLZ010000205.1:0-6317 GCA_035689165.1 Candidatus Eiseniibacteriota bacterium
GAACCGGAACGCGCCGGTGTCCGAGGCGATGCCGGCGTAGAGGCAGGCCGCCGCCTCGGGGCCGATCGGTAGCTCGCAGGCCTGGAGGATCTCCACGATCAGCTCGGCGGTGGCGCTCGCGCTCACGTTCACCAGGCGCGGATCGCCGAACCCGTCGGTGCCGGCGTGGTGGTCCACGCAGGCGATGGCGGCTCCCGGCGCGATCGCCCCGATGCCCGAACGGCCCACGCGGTCGAGCGACGAGCAGTCGAGCACGAAGACGGCGCCGAACGGTCCGGGGAGCTCCGACGCGAGGCGGACCTCCTCCCAGCCCGGCAGGAAGCGCAGGCTGGCCGGGAGCGGCGAATCGTTCGCCACGGTGACGCGCTTTCCGATCGGCCGGAGCGCCCAGGAAAGTCCGAGCGACGAGCCCACGGCGTCGCCGTCGGGATCGATGTGGGAGAGGATCAGGAAATCGTCGTGCGCGTCCACGAAGGCGCGAAAGGCGGCATGCGGCAAGCGGCGTTACTCCTTGGTCTCGTCCTGGTCCTTGATTTCGCGGAGCAGCTCCTCGATCCGCGCGCCCGCCTCGATGGTGCGGTCCACCTCGAAGCGCAGCGTGGGCACGATGCGCAGCCCCAGCCGCGGCGCGAGCAGCGTGCGGAAGAAGGGCGCGGCGTGCTCCAGCGCGGCGAGCACGGACTTCTCCTCGTCGGGCGTCATCCGCCCGCTCACCCAGACCCGCGCCGAAGCGAGGTCGCGGGAGACGCGCGCCGAGGTCACGCTCAGCGAGCGCAGGCGCGGATCCTCCGTCTCCTTGGACAGGATCTCGGCCAGTTCGACCTGGATGCGCTCGGCGACGCGGCGCGTGCGCGGACTCTCGGAGCGTGCGGGCAACGATCTCTCCTCTGGGACTCGGGACCGGGCCGTGCGGGCCGCGGAATCCCGGGAGCCCCGGGCTTCAAATGATCCGGATCTGGAAGTCGAGGACTTGCAGACGGTCCTCGCGCTCGACGGCGCGGAGGATGTCCCGCAGCACGTTGTCGAGGGCGCCGGGTGCCAACCCCACGATGGCGATCCCCAGGGCCGCCCGCTGCCAGAGGTCCTGGTACTCCACCTCGGCGACCGAAGCGTTGAAGCCCGAGCGCACGCGCTCCTTCACCCGGTTCAGCACGGAGCGCTTGGCCTTCAGGGAATCGGAGGCGGGCAGGTGGAGCTCGAGCCGCATCGTCCCGACCACCATGTCACGCCAGCTTGCGCGCGACTTCCTCGAGCACGTACGCCTCGATGACGTCCCCTTCCCGGATGTCGTCGCGATCCTCGAGCCCGATGCCGCACTCGTAGCCGCTCGCCACCTCGCGAACGTCGTCCTTGAAGCGCTTCAGCGACTCGATCTTCCCGTCGTAAATCGCCTCGCCCCCGCGCAGGAGCCGGGCGCGCGCGTTCCGGGTGATCGTGCCCGAGAGCACCATGCAGCCGGCGATGGCGCCCGACTTCGTGGTGCGGAAGACCTTCCGGACCTCGGCCGTACCCGCGATCGATTCGCGGATCTCCGGACGCAGGAGCCCCGACATGGCGTCCTTCACGTTCTCCACCGCCTCGTAGATGATCTCGTAGAGGCGGATGTCCACCTTCTCCTTCGACGCCAGCTCGGCGGCGCGGGGATCGGGGCGCACGTGGAAGCCGATGATGATCGCGTTCGACGCCGCGGCCAGCAGCACGTCCGACTCGGTGATCTGCCCGACGCCGCGATGGATCACGCGGAGCTTCACCTCGTCCGTCGAGAGCTTCTGCAGCGAGTCCTGGAGCGCCTCGACCGAGCCGTCCACGTCGCCCTTCAGCACGACGAGCAGCTCGCCCATGCCGCGCTGCATCTGGCTGTACAGGTCGGTCAGGGTCACGTGCTTGTGGAGGCGGAACTCCTGCTCGCGCAGCAGCTGGCCGCGCTTGGCCGCGAGCTCGCGCGCCTCGCGCTCGTCGTCCACGGCCGCGAACGTGTCGCCGGCCTGCGGCGCCGTCGAGAAGCCCAGCACCTCCGCCGGCGCGCTCGGGCCCGCCTGGGCGATCCGCTGACCGCGCTCGTTCAAGAGCGCGCGCACCTTGCCGCTCGTGGCGCCCGCGACGAAGGCGTCGCCGACCTTGAGCGTTCCCTTCTGCACGAGCACCGTCGCGACGATGCCGCGCCCCTGCTCCACGCGCGACTCCACGACCACGCCGCGGGCGTGCTTGGTGGGATCGGCCTTCAGCTCGAGGACCTCGGCCTGCAGGAGGATCATCTCGAGCAGCTTCTCGACGTTGGTGCCCTTCTTGGCGGAGATCGGAACGGCGATGGTCTTGCCGCCCCATTCCTCGACCAGGAGGTTCTGCTGCGCCAGGTCCTGGCGCACCTTCTCGACGTTGGCGTCGGGAAGGTCGATCTTGTTGATCGCGACGATGATCGGGACCTGCGCGGCGCGGGCGTGGTCGATCGCCTCGATGGTCTGGGGCATGACCTGGTCGTCCGCGGCCACCACCAGCACCACGATGTCGGTGACCTGGGCGCCGCGGGCGCGCATCGCCGTGAAGGCCTCGTGGCCCGGCGTGTCGAGGAACGTGATCTTCTGCCCGGCGGGCAGCGAGACCTCGTAGGCGCCGATGTGCTGCGTGATGCCGCCCGCCTCGCCCGCGATGACGTTCGCCTTCCGGATGTGGTCGAGGAGCGACGTCTTGCCGTGGTCCACGTGCCCCATGATCGTGACGACCGGGGCGCGCGGAACGAGATGCTCTTCGACGGCCGTCTCGACGACCGTTTCCTCGCCCAGCTCGTCCACGAACTCCACGCCGTAATCGAACTCGTCGGCGACCGCCTGGATCGAGTCCTTGTCGAGGCGGCGGTTGATGTTCGCCATGATGCCGAGGCGCATGCACGCGGCGATCACCTCCTGCGGCTTCACTTCGAGCTGGGCGGCCAGCTCGGCCACGGAGATGAACTCGCTCACGCGGATGACCCGCGGCTCTTCCTCGACGCCGATCGCGGCGTCCTCCTTCTCGTCGCGGCGGTGATGGCGGCGCTTGGAACCGTCCATCTCGGCGAGCGTGCGCCGGACGGAGGCGCGGACCAGCTTCTCGTCCACGATCCGCTTCTTCTTCTTGACGCCCTTGCCGCCCTTCAAGAGACCCGCGCCGGCGGGCGCGGAACGGCGCTGCGCCTCGGCGGCGGCCTTGGCCGCCTGAACGGCCTTCTCCTTGCGGCGCGCCTCCTCCTCCTTCACGGCCTCCTTCTGGCGGGCGATCTTCAGCCGCACCTGCTCCACGACGTTGTCGTCGATCGAGCTCATGTGGCTCTTCACGTCCACCGACATGGACTTGAGGATGGAGACGAGCGCCTCGCTCGACATCCCCATGTCCTTGGCCGCTTCGTACACCCGCCGCTTCACGCCTGCCATACGTCTCCTCGTTCTCGCCCCTACGCCCGGGGCGGGGGTCCTTCCGATTCCGCGCCCGTGGCGCGTTCCTCGCGCGTCTCGTCCTCGTCCTGATCGGTCTCGTCCGCGGCCGCCTCGTCCGACGCCGCCTCATCCTCGACGGGGCGGAGGTGGTCCTCCTCCCCCTCGTCGATCGTCATCGTCTCGACGTCGCCGACCTGGACGGCCTCGTTCTCGCCGATGGAGTCGTCGCCGCGCATCTGCTCGTCGACCTCGGTCTCCATCGACGCCTCGCGGACCGTCTCGGCTTCGGCCTCCTCGACGCGGTCGGCCGCTTCCATCTCTTGGAGCCGCGCGATCGCCGCGGCCTCGGCCGCCTTCTGCTTCTCGGCCTCGTCCACCGCACGCGCCGCTTCGGCCTCGAGCTCCTCGCCCCGGCGCGCCAACAGCTCGCGCGCCTCCTCGAGCAGCTTCTCCGCCGTCTTCTCGCCCACGCCCTGGATGGCGAGCAGCTCCTCCAGCGGGGTCTTCAGCAGATCCTGCACCGTCTCGATCCCCTCGCGCAGCAGCTTCTCGCGCAGCTTGGGACCGGCGGCCTCGAACTCCTCGATGTCCACGCGCGAGCGGCGCTCGTATTCCTTCTGCCGCTCCCGCTCGCTCTTGGAGATGAGGTCGATCTTCCAACCCGTCAGCTTGGCCGCGAGCCGCGCGTTCTGGCCCCCTTTGCCGATCGCCAGCGACAGCTGGTCGTCGGCCACGGTGACCAGGATCTTCTGCTCCATCTCGACCACGTGCGCCTCGAGCACCTTGGCGGGCGAGAGCGCACGCGTGACGAACACGATCGGGTCCACGCTCCAGGGCACGATGTCGATCTTCTCGCCCCCCAGCTCGCGCACGATCGCCTGCACGCGGGATCCCTTGATCCCGACGCAGGCGCCGACCGCGTCGATCTTGTCGTCGTTGGAGACCACGGAGACCTTGGCCCGCGAGCCGGGCTCGCGCGCGATCCCCTTGATCTCGATGATCTTCTCCGCCACCTCCGGGACCTCGGACTCGAACAGCCGGCGCAGGAACTCCGGATGGGTCCGCGACAGGATGACCTGCGGCCCGCGCGCCAGCTTGTCCACGGCGATGATGTACGCCTTGATGTGGTCGCCCTGGTGGAATCGGTCGCGCGCGATCTGCTCGCGCGGCGGGAGGATCGCCTCCGACCGGTCGAGCTTCACGTAGATGTTGCCGCGGTCCACCTGCTGCACCGTCCCGCGCACCATCTCGCCCACGCGGTCGTGAAAGTCCTCGTAGATCCGCTCCCGCTCGGCCTCGCGCACGCGCTGCACCAGCACCTGCTTGGCGGTGGCGATGGCGTTCCGGCCCAGGTCCTCCAGCGAGAGCTCCTGGACCAGCACCTGGCCGATCTTCGCGTCGGGGTCCTGCGACTGGGCCTCGGCCAGGTCCACCTCGCGGCCGAGGTCGTCCGCGTCCTCGACGACCGTCCGGCGGAGCGCCATGACGATCTTGCCGCTCTGCTCGTCGAACTTGACGTCGACGTCGGCCTCGGGGCCGAAGCGCTTCTTCCCGGCCTGGAGGAGCCCCGCCACGAGCGTCTCGATGAGGATGGACTTGTCGACGCTCTTTTCGCGCGCGATCTGAGCCATCGCATCCATCAGCTCGTAGTTCATGTTCTTCACTTGAGGCTCGCGAGCCACGATCAATGTTCCTTTTTATGGCGGTCCTTGCCGCGCATTCCTTCCCAAGGATCGACGATCAGGTGCGACTTGCGGATCGCCGCGTGCGGCAGCGACACCGTTCCCGCTTCCGAATCCTCGACGACGATCGATTCCGGGCCCGCCGCGCGAAGCTCGCCGCGGTAGGTTCGCCGGCCCTCGCGGGGGTCGTGCAGCTTGACTTCGAGCGAGCTGCCGACGTACCGCGCGTAGTGCTCAGGGCGCGTCAGCGTCCGCTCGATGCCGGGGCTGCCCACCTCCAGCACGTACGAGCCGGGCAGGACGTTCTCGGCCTCGAGATAGCGCCCGAGCTTCCGGTTCCAATAGGCGCATTCGTCCAGCGTCACGCCGCCCCCGGGGCGTTCCACCGTGACCTGCACCACCGTCCGTCCCGACTGGAATGTGACTTCCAGGTCCCACAGGTCGAACGCCTCCTCCTCCAGAAGAGCGCGGAGGCGCCGGGAGAGGTCATCTCGAAGCTGGTTTCGGTCCATTTCTAGCCCCTGGGCGCTCCCGAGCCCGGGCACGGCCCGAAAAAGGACCGAGTGGACGGGTGGGTCCACTCGGACCTCTGAAGCTAAGGTGGGTGAGGTTTGGGGTCAAGCGGCAATGTGGGGAGTGCTCTATATAAGGATGCAGGTAGGGGGTCTGGCGATGTCCCGCCGCCCGCAGGCGGCGGAACCCCGGTGCCTTGTACGCGGCCGCGCGGAACCGAGAAGCAGTTACATCTAACTAATTTTGAAGATAATCCACGTTCGTCACGAGGCTAAGCAGCACCCTGCCCATCGCTTCCAGGGTCCCCGGATCCACGGCCGATAGGTCGTCCTTGTGGGTGTGCCAGGCCGGGAAGTCGAAGTCGATCACGTCGATGGCGGGGATGTCGGCCTCCAGGAAGGGAATGTGGTCGTCGGCGATCGTGAACTTGACGCCGTTCCGGAACTGACGAAGTCCCATGTCCTTGGCCCGATTCCAGAGCAGCAGAACGATGTTGGACGCCCGGTTGTACGAGTTTCCCTCCCAGTAGAAGGCGGCGTCCTTCCGCCCCACCATGTCGATCACCACCACGAAGAGGGGCGCCGGCTCGGTGGCGCGCCACTCGAGATAGCGCCGGGAGCCGCGGAAGAACCCGGCCGGATTGGTGTCGGTGCCCAGGTCTTCCCCGTCGAAGAGCGCTATGTCCACGCCGATCCCGGGGGCGTGACGGTGCAGC
>DASSLZ010000206.1:0-2295 GCA_035689165.1 Candidatus Eiseniibacteriota bacterium
AGAGCGAACTGCGGATAGGCGCGGTCGACGCCGCCGCTCTTGGACGCCTCCCACCGGCCCAGGCGCTCCTTCAACGCGGCCGCGGCCTTGGGATCCTGGCGCGCGGCTTCGAGCACGCGCGGCGAGACGCTGACCGCGCCCGCGGGCACGGCGCCAAGAACCAACGACGCGGCGATCCCGGCAAGCCCCCACCACCCCGACCAACCGATTCGACGACGGGTCACTGACGACTCCTTCCTGGTCCGCCGGTCATTCCCACTCGATCGTGGCCGGAGGCTTGGTGCTGATGTCATAGACGACGCGATTCACGCCCTTCACCTCGTTCACGATGCGCGAGGAGACGCGGGCCAGCAGGGCATCGGGAAGCCGCGCCCAGTCCGCCGTCATGCCGTCGCTCGAGGTCACGGCGCGGAGCGCCACCACTTGGTCGTAGGTCCGGCCATCTCCCATCACACCCACGGTCCGGACCGGCAGGAGCACGGCGAAGGCCTGCCAGACGCGCTCGTACTCCCCCGAGGACCGAAGCTCGTGGATGAAGATATCGTCCGCTTGGGTCAGGGTCTCCACCGCTTCCGGCGATACCGGCCCCAGAATCCGGACCGCGAGGCCGGGCCCCGGGAAGGGGTGGCGGCCCAGAACGGCCTTGGGAAGCCCCAGAAGCGCCCCCAGCTCTCGAACCTCGTCCTTGAATAACTCACGAAGGGGCTCCACCAGTTCCATTTTCATGCGCTCGGGGAGGCCGCCCACGTTGTGATGGGACTTGATCTTGGCCGAAGGGCCACGGGTTGAGGTGCTCTCGATCACGTCGGGATAGAGGGTGCCCTGGGCCAGGAAATCGAAATCCGGAGGTCCCAGGCGTGCGGCCGTCTCTTCGAAGATCTCTATAAAGATGCGGCCGATGATCTTTCGTTTCTCCTCGGGATCTTCCACGTCGCGAAGGGCCTCGTAGAACCGCGCCTTCGCGTCCGTGGGGACGAGGTCCTCGCCGATGACCGCGCGCATCGATTCCACCACCTGCTCGGCCTCGCGATGGCGCAGGAGGCCGTGATCCACGAAGACCGCCCGGACCTGCCCCGGGATCGCCCGGTGGAGGAGGGCCGCCACGACCGACGAATCCACGCCGCCCGAGAGCGCGCAGATGACGCGGCCCGATCCGACCTGGGCCCGGATCTTCCCGATCTGCTCCTCCAGCACCTGCCCCATGGTCCAGTCGCCGCGGAACCCGCAGATGTCGAAGAGGAAATTGCGGAGGATCTGGCTCCCATGGGCGGTGTGGGCCACCTCGGGATGGAACTGGACGACGTAGAGGCTCCGCGCGACGTCCTGGGCGGCCGCCTCGACCACCGTCTCCGTGCTCGCGAGCCGCTCGAACCCCTCGGGAAGCCTAGCCACCGTGTCGCCATGGCTCGCCCAGACCCGGCTCTCGCGCGGGACCCCCTTCAGGAGCGCGCACTCCTTGGCCACCTCGAGGGTGGCCATGCCGTACTCCCGCCGCGCGCTCGGCCGGACGTCCCCGCCCAGGTCGCGAGCCAGGAGCTGCATGCCGTAGCAGACCCCGAGCACCGGGGCGCCGAGGTCGAGCGCGCCCTTCGGAATCTGCGGCGCCCCCCGCTCCAGCACGCTGGAGGGGCCGCCCGAGAGGACGATCGCCTTCGGCGCCAGTCGCTTCAGCTCCTCGGGCGCGATGTGCGGGCCGTAGATCTCGGCGAAGACCCCCATCTCCCGCGCGCGGCGCGCGATGAGCTGCGTGAACTGGGAGCCGAAGTCGAGGATGACGAGGCGTTCGTGGGTCGTGCGCGGGGCCGGTTTCTGCGTGGCGGGGTTCATCTCGAGAAGGTTGGAAGCGGTGGGATCATTCAGGGGGCGATCCTCCTTCGATGAAATGGGCTGTCGATGGCGAGACTCGGAGCATATCGCACGGGACACCGAGCCGACAAGCTACCGAACGGGATCGGGGATCGCTTCGCCTGAAAACCAGCTCTCGTCCTTATCGGAGGAGGTATATGCCGTCCAATGGCCCCGATGGTAGGCGCCATCCGGGCGGTCGGAGAGAATCGAAAAGCCGGGTAGCGCACGGCCGGGTGCGATCCCGCGATTCGGATCGGTGGCGATCCATTCGAAGAATCCGCGGTCTTCCCCGGCCATCACGAACTTCACGGTCCACCCGCGCGGGGACCTGCAGGAGGCCTCAACGGCCTTCCGCCCCGGGAGGCGACGGATATACGCCAACCTCAGGTCCTGGTCGTAGCCGACCGCGAATTTGGAGATCGGCGCCTTCGAGCCATTGAAGATCCG
>DASSLZ010000207.1:0-12647 GCA_035689165.1 Candidatus Eiseniibacteriota bacterium
GCGTGGAGCAGCTCCGCGCGCAGGAGTTCGTGACGCCCTCGGAAGAGCCGGCCGCGCCCTCCCGCCGCGAATTCCTGAAGCTCGCCGGCGCCGGAGCGGCCTTCCTGGCCGCCGGGTGCGCGCGCAAGCCGGTGGAGAAGATCCTCCCCTACGGCAAGGCGCCCGAGGACATGCAGCCGGGGAACCCCGTCTACTACGCCTCGACGTGCGGCGAGTGCCCGGCGGGGTGCGGCCTCCTCGTGAAGACCCGCGAGGGGCGGCCGATCAAGCTGGAGGGCAACCCGGACCACCCCGCGAACCGTGGCGCGCTCTGCGCCCGCGGGCAGGCGTCGGTCATCAACCTCTACGATCCCGACCGGCTGCGGGGTCCCGTCACGGTGGATCGCGCCACCGGGAAGACGTCGGCGGCGGGCTGGGGCCCCGTGGACAAGCGCGTCACGATGGCGCTCCGCAAGGCGCGCGACGGCGGCGGCCGCGTGGTGCTCCTGACCGGCACCGTCGCCAGCCCCACGACGCGCGCCCTGATCCACGACTTCGTCGCCGCGTTTCCGGCCGCGGAACACGTGGCCTACGACGCGGTCTCGAACGACGCGGCCGCGCGGGCCGGCGAGGCCACGTACGGCGATCGCTCGCTCCCGCGCTACCGCCTCGACCGGGCCGACGTGCTCGTCACGCTCGGCGCCGATCCGCTCGGCACCTTCGGCGACACGGTGGAGCAGGGCCGCGACTTCGCCAAGCGGCGCCGCCCCGAGTCGGGCGCGATGTCGCGCGTCATCGCGGTGGAGTCGATCCTGACCTTGACCGGCACGAACGCCGACCGCCGCGTGCGCGTCCGGCCCGACCAGCTCTATCCCTTCGCGATGGCGCTGGCCTCGCGCCTGGGGGCCGGGGGCGCCGGGTACACGCCCGAAGCCGTCGAGGCGGCCGCCGACCTTCCGTCGGGCACCATCGCCTCGATCGCCGACGAGCTGGCCCAGGCGCGCGGACGGAGCCTGGTGATGGCCGATCCGAACGCGGCGCCGGCGGCCCACGCGGTGGCTCTGCAGATCGCCGTCAACCTGATCAACAGCGCCCTTGGAAACGATGGGGTCACGGTGGACGCTTCCCGCGCCTCCGGCGCGGTGCATGGCTCCGGCGAGGAGATGCTCCGGCTGGTCGAGCGGATGCGCGCCGGCGAGATCCAGGCGCTGATCGTCTATGGGACGAACCCGGCGTACTCGCTTCCGACCGCGGTGGGCTTCGCCGACGCCCTGAAGCGCGTCCCGTTCGTGGCGAGCATGGCCGACCGCGCCGACGAAACCGCGCGCCTCGCCGACGTCGTCGCCCCGAGCACGCATTACCTCGAGTCGTGGGGCGACCACGAGCCGCGCCAGGGCGTCCTCTCCCTGATGCAGCCCGCAATCGCGCCGCTCTACGACGTGCGCTCCTTCCAGGATTCGCTGCTCGCCTGGGCGCGCTACCTGGGGCGGGGGCCGCTCGCCGAGACCGCGGGGTCCTACCACGAGTACCTGCGCGAGCGCTGGCGCACCCAGGTGTATCCCGGCGCGGGCGCCGCGGCTCCCTTCGATCTCTTCTGGGAGGGCGCGCTGCGCACCGGCGTGATCGCGCGCGAGGAGAACGCCGATCGCACGGCATCGGGGCGCTCGCCGCGGGCCGGCGGCCTGGGCGGATCGCTCCCCGTCGCGGCGACGCCGGAGAACGGCGCGCTGACGCTGGTCCTCTATCCCTCGGCCACGCTGGGTGACGGACGGAGCGGCAACAACGCGTGGCTCCAGGAACTGCCCGATCCGGTCTCCAAGATCTGCTGGGACAACTTCGCCGCGATCTCGCCGCACCGCGCCCGCCAGCTCGGCGTGCGCGACTACGAGATGAAGGCGGACGTGGTCACCGTGGACGTGGGCCACGGGCGGTTCGACATCCCGGTGCACGTGCAGCCGGGCCTGCACGACGACGTCGTCGCGATCATGCTCGGGTACGGCCGCACCGGCGCGGGCACGGTCGGGAACCGGGTGGGGCAGAACGCGTTCGCCCTCGCCGAAGCGACGGGCGGCCAGGTGGGACTGGCGGGGATCCCGGTGCGCGTTTCGCGCGCTGGAACGGTCGTGCCGATCGCCTGCGTCCAGGGGCATCAGTACACGGAAGGGCGCCCGATCATCTACGAGACGACCCTGTCCGAGTATCAGCGCGATCCCAGCGCGGGCAACGAGGGAGGCGAGCTCCTACCCTCGATGTGGTCGCGGCACAAGTATCCGGGGCACAAGTGGGGCATGGCGATCGACCTGAACGCCTGCACCGGCTGCAGCGCCTGCATGCTCGCCTGCATGGTCGAGAACAACGTCCCCGCGGTGGGGAAGGCGCAGGTCCTGCGCGGGCGCGAAATGCACTGGCTGCGGATCGACCGCTACTACTCCGGCCCGGCCGAAGATCCCGAGACGGTGCACCAGCCGATGCTCTGCCAGCATTGCGAGAACGCCCCCTGCGAGACGGTCTGCCCGGTGCTGGCCACCGTGCATTCCAGCGAGGGGCTGAACCTCCAGGTCTACAACCGGTGCGTCGGGACGCGGTACTGCTCCAACAACTGCCCCTACAAGGTGCGCCGGTTCAACTGGTTCGACTACACCGACAAGCCGAAGTCGCTCCGCCTGGTCTTGAACCCCGACGTCACGGTGCGCACCAAGGGAATCATGGAGAAGTGCACGTTCTGCGTGCAGCGGATCCGCGACGCTCGCGAGCACTCGAAGGTTCTCGGCGTGCCGATCCAGGAAGGCGACCTCCAGACCGCCTGCCAGCAGACCTGTCCGTCGCAGGCGATCACCTTCGGCGATCAGAACGATCCGAAGAGCCGGGTGGCGGACATGGCTCGCAACAAGCGGAGCTATCACGTCCTCGCGGACCTGAACACGCTGCCGTCGATCGCCTACATGACCAAGGTCCGAAACCGCGAGGAGGAGTCCGCGTGAACCCGATGGCCGTCGGGGAAGAGCAGCGGGCCATGGCCTCGCATGCGCCGGCCACCCTACCGCTGGCCGAGCCGGTCCTGATCAACCCGACCAAGGGGTTCGACGACGTCACGCGGGAAGTCGCGCGTCCCATCGGGGAGAAGCCGAGCAGGCTGTGGTGGACCTTCTTCGGCATCTCGGTCCTCCTCACCGCGCAGTTCGCGGCGGAGATCACCTACCAGATCGTGAAGGGAATCGGGATCTGGGGCTTGAACCATCCCGTCGGATGGGCCGTGGACATCACCTCCTTCGTGTTCTGGATCGGCATCGGGCACGCCGGCACGCTGATCTCGGCCATTCTCCATCTCTTCCGGCAGCGCTGGCGGACGGCGATCAACCGCTCCGCCGAAGCGATGACGATTTTCGCGGTGATGACCGCGGGACTCTTCCCGTTGATCCACACCGGACGGCCCTGGTTCGCGTACTGGCTGATCCCGTATCCCAATTGGCGGCATCTCTGGGTCAACTTCCGCTCGCCGCTCGTATGGGACGTGTTCGCCGTCAGCACCTACCTCACGATCTCGCTCTGCTTCTGGTACACGGGGCTGATCCCCGACTTCGCGACGCTGCGCGACCGGACCTCGGGCTGGAAGCGGGGGATCTACAGCCTGCTCTCCCTGGGCTGGCGCGGGTCGGAGCGGCACTGGCAGCACTACGAGCGCGCCTACATGATGCTGGCCGGGCTGTCGACGCCGCTCGTGCTCTCGGTGCACAGCGTCGTCTCCTTCGATTTCGCGACCTCGATCCTGCCGGGGTGGCACACGACGATCTTCCCGCCCTACTTCGTGGCGGGGGCGATCTTCTCCGGGTTCGCGATGGTGGTGACCCTGCTCGTCATCCTCCGGAAGGTGTTCCATCTCGAGGAGTACGTCACGCTCCACCACCTCGAGAACATGAACAAGATCATCCTGGCGACCGGGTCGATGGTGGGCTACGCGTACGCCACGGAGTTCTTCGTGGCGATGTACAGCGGCAACCAGTTCGAATCGTTCACCTTCATGAACCGCGCGACCGGGCCCTTCGCCTGGGCCTACTGGACGATGATCACCTGCAACGTGATCATTCCGCAGCTCTTCTGGTTCCGGAAGCTGCGGCGCAGCCTGCCGGTCATGTTCGTGATCTCGCTCTTCGTCAACGTGGGGATGTGGTTCGAGCGGTTCAACATCATCGTGACGTCGCTCCACCGCGACTTCCTGCCCGTCAACTGGTCCTATTACAAGCCCACGATCTTCGATTACTCGGTCATCGTCGGCTCGTTCGGGTTCTTCTTCATGTGGTTCCTTCTCTTCTGCCGCTTCTTCCCGACGATCTCGATCGCCGAGGTGAAGTCGGTTCTCTGGAGCGCGAAGAAGGCGACGGGGAACGTCCCCGCCGCCGGGCACGCGGAGCGGACGCATGGTTAGCCTCTTCGGAAAGCCCAAGCCGCTGCACGGCGTGCTGGCGCTGTACGACAACCCGGACACGCTCCTGAACGCCGCGGCCCAGGTGCGGGAGCACGGGTTCACGAAAGCCGACGCCTATACCCCCTATCCCGTGCACGGCCTGTCCGAGGCCCTCGGCATCCGGAAGTCCTGGGTGCCGTACGTGACCCTGGTGATGGGGCTGAGCGGTGCCATCCTGGGGCTGGCGTTCGAGATCTGGACCTCGGCCGTGGACTGGCCGATCAACGTGGGCGGCAAGCCGTTCGTCTCATTGCCGGCGTTCATCCCGATCACGTTCGAGTGCGGCGTGCTGCTGGGCGGCACCATGACGCTGGCCGCGATGCTCGTGGCGTGCGGCCTTCCCAACTTCCGCGACCCGATCCTGGACCGATCCCTGACCGACGACCGGTTCGCGATCTTCATCGCCGACTCGGGGCGGGGCTGGAACGAGAGCCGCGCCATCCAGATTCTCCAGGGGAGCGGTGCCGTGGACGTGCGGGTGATCCGTGCGTAGCCGCGCGCGCGGGGCCGCGGACGCGATGGCGGCCGTCTTGGCGGCAGGCGCCCTGATCGCTTCGGCGAGCGGTTGCCAGAAGCGGCAGCCCGCGCTGGAGTACATGCCGAACATGGCCTACGGCCCGCGCGTCGCCGCACAGGCCGAGGACCCGCTCCGTCCCGGCTATTCCGTGGAGCGGCCGCCGGTGGAGGGGACCGTGCCGCGTGACCTCACCCCCTATCGCTTCGCCCAGGCCGACACGACCCAGGCGATGGCGGCGCTCGTCAATCCCTTGCCGCGCACGGCCGAGGTGATCGGCCGCGGCCAGCGCGTCTACATGAACACCTGCGTCGTCTGCCACGGGCCCCGCGGCGACGGGCAGGGGTACATCGAGCCGCTCTATCCGCAGCCGCCGCTCCTCTTCTCGGACAAGGTGCGGAACTGGCCCGACGCCCGGATCTTCCACATCATCACGCGGGGGCAGAATCTGATGCCGAGCTACGCGAGCCAGATCCTCCCGGAGGATCGCTGGGCCGTGGTGTACTACGTGCGCGCGCTGCAGCGCGCCGCGCGGCCTCTGCCCCAGGACCTGCCCGCGAAGGCCCGCGCCGCCGGCGCGGATTCGACGGGCGCGGCCGCCAACACGACCGGAAGGAGCGCTTCCCGATGACCGCCCCGGCCTCCGCGCACGCCGCGCCCGTACGCGCCGCGGCGCCGCTTTCGATCCCGGGCGGGATCCGCGCCATGTTCGGCGCCTTCATCCTGATCGGCATCGCGACGTTCCTGATCGAGTACCACGGGGGCGGGGATCAGACGCGCGCCTACGCGGCGTTCCTGCTTGGATACGTCTACTTCCTGTTCATCGCGGTCGCGGGGGTCTTCTTCACCGCGCTCCACTACCTGGTCGGCGCTACCTGGAGCGTCGTCGTGCGGCGCGTGGCCGAGGCGTTCACGTCCTTTCTGCCCTACGCGCTCCTGCTCTTCGTGGTGCTGCTCGTCGGGATCCCGAAGCTCTACGTCTGGTCCAACCCGACCGTGGCCGGGGAAGTGGCGGCCGAGCACGTGACCAAGGGGGGCTATCTCTCCGTGCCCTTCTTCACGGCCCGGAACCTCGTCATCCTCGCGGTGTGGACGCTCTTCGGTTGGTACTTCGTGCGGAACTCCACGCGGCAGGACGCGACGCGCGATCCCGTGCTGACGAAGAAGAGCCTTCGCGTGGCGCCGGCCTTCATCGTGATCTTCGCCATCACGCTCACGCTCCTCGGATTCGATCTGCTCATGTCGCTCGAGCCGCTCTGGTACAGCACCATGTTCGGCGTCTACTGCTTCGCGGGCGCGTGGCAGAGCTGCCTGGCGCTCCTGACGATCGCGATCGTGCTCCTCCGGCGCCAGGGCGCGCTCCAGGGCATCGTATCCCGGTTCCACTATCACGACCTGGGCAAGTACGTGTTCGCGTTCTCGATCTTCTGGATGTACATCGCCTTCTCGCAGTTCATGCTGATCTGGTACGCGAACCTTCCCGAGGAGACGGAGTGGATGATCCCCCGGACCTATACCGGGTGGGGGATCATCGGGATCGCGCTGATGGTGTGCAAGTTCGGGATCCCCTTCTTCGCGCTGATGCCGGTGAAGGTGAAGGAGAGCGAGGCGGGACTCCTCACGGTCTGCGCCATCGTGCTGGTGGGACAGTGGCTGGATCTCTTCTGGGTGATCCTGCCCGTGTTCTCCCCCGAGCGCGTCGTGTTCGGCTGGACCGAGATCGGCGTCACGCTCGGCTTCCTCGGGCTCTTCGGCTGGATCATCCTCGGATTCCTCTCGCGGCACCCGGTCTCGCCGTCGGGCGACCCGCATTACGAATCGAGCGTGAGGTTCCACGGATGACCGAGCACGCCACCCCGCAGGAACCGGCCCAGGGATCGGCCGGCAGCGTCGTCGGCACCTCGGAGCACGGCTCCGGAGCTGGGCACGGCCCGCCGCGGCACACGGCCGCGCCCGACCGGGACAAGCTCTCCTCCACGGTCGCGGTCGCGCAGTTCGTCTTCACGGGCGTCATCCTCGCGGTGGTGGCCGGGCTCATGTACACGGCCGGGTTCCACTCGGGAAAGGGCGGCGGCGAGGGCGGCGCTCCGGGCGCCGGGGGCGGTGCCGCGCCGGCCACGTCGGTGGACGTGCAGGCGCTCCTCAAGCCCACGCCCGAGCTGGTGAACCAGGGAAAGACGCTGTTCTCGGTGAACTGCGCCTCCTGCCACGGCACGAACGGCAAGGGCGACGGTCCCGCGTCCTCGGCCCTGAATCCCAAGCCGCGCGATTTCACGTCCGGCTACTGGCGCTATGGCGGTGGCGTCGCGCGCATCGTCCAGACCATCACGAACGGCTCGCCGGGCACGGCGATGGCGCCCTTCCCGGGCATTCCGATCCAGGACCGCTTCGCGCTCGCCCAGTACGTCCGCACCTTCAATCCGTCGAAGCAGGAAGCCGACAAGCCCGAGGACCTGGCCTGGCTGGATCAGTTCGGCGGCGGCGCGAAGAAGGACACGACCGGAGGCGCCGCCGTCGCGGCGGGTCCTGCGCCCGGGGACACCATCCCGATCGCGCGCGCCATGCAGCTGATCGCGGAGCGCCCCGCCCCGGCCCTCCCGGCCATGGCCGGCGCGCCCGCCGACTCCAGCGAGGGCGGGATGCTCTACGCCGCGCGCTGCGCCTCCTGCCACGGCGCCTGGGGGCAGGGCGGCGTGCGCACGCGCATGATCGGCTCGGCGCCCTACGTGTACGTCACCACCCGGAGCCTCGCGGCCACGGGGCCGCTGGCGGGGGATGCCGCGGGTTTCGAGCGGCTCATGGTCTACGGTCTCACGGGCGGGATGCACCCCTCGCACGGGGATCTCACGTCGGAGCAGATTCGCGTCCTCTACGACTACACCCAATCGTTGCGCGCGCGGCTGTCGAGCGCGGCGCGCCCCAGGAGTTAGAATGATCTCCATGCCGACGCGCCGGACATGGCTCGCGATCCTGGGCCTTGCGGTGGGACTCCTCGCCGCGGGGACGGCCGGAGCCTGGCTCCTCCATCCCGCCACGCCCGTCGCGCACGAAGTGCGGACCCTCTGGTACAAGGCCGTGGCGGTGACCTCCTTCTTCCTGATCCTGGCCGAGGGGCTGCTCCTGATCGTGGTGCTCCGCTTCCGCGCGAAGCCGGGGGTGAAGGCCGCGACCTTCCACGAGAACTTCCGGCTGGAGATGCTCTGGACCGCCATTCCCGCGCTCGCGCTGGTCTATCTCGCGGGACCGTCGTTCTCGACGCTCAAGTATCTGGAGACCGTTCCCAAGTCGGACCTGACCGTCGAGATCATCGGACACCAGTGGTTCTGGGAATATCGCTACCCGGGGTACGGCGTGGTCTTCGCCAACGAGCCGCTGGTCATCCCGGCGGGGAAGATCGTGGCCGCCGACGTGACCTCCATCGACGTCGTGCACTCCTGGTTCCTGCCCGATTTCGGCGTCAAGATGGATGCGAACCCTGGCCGCGTGAACCACACCTGGTTCCAGGTGGCCAAGCCGGGCACCTACAACGGACAGTGCGCCGAGCTGTGCGGCGTCCTCCATGCGGAGATGTTCATCACGGTGAACGTGGTCCCGCCCGAGGAATTCGCCCGCTGGATCGAGCAGAAGAAGAGGGGAGCCTAGTCGCATGGAAGCAGGCACGCTGACCCGGCCCGTCGGGACCGAGCTGGTGCACGTCGGGCCGAAGCCGCGCACCGGCATCATGAAGTACCTCCTGACCACCGATCACAAACTGATCGGGGTCATGTACATCTGGCTCTCCTTCACGTTCTTCTTCATCGCCGGCATCTTCGCGATGGTCATGCGCGCCCAGCTTTCGAAGGCCGGCCTCCACCTGCTCCATCCCGAGACGTACAACCAGATCATGTCGCTCCACGGCACGTTCATGGTCTTCTTCTGGACCATCCCGGTGCTGGCGGGCATCTCGAACTACGTCGTGCCGATCCAGATCGGCGCGCGCGACATGGCCTTCCCGCGCTTGAACGCCATCTCGTTCTGGCTCCTGATCCCCGCGGGCGGGTTCATGCTCACCAGCCTTCTCCTCCAGGGAGGCGCCGCGGCGGCCGGCTGGACCAATTATCCGCCGCTCTCCGACCGGCAGTTCTCCCCGGGACCGGGCGTGGATCTCTGGATCCTGGGGCTCCATCTGGCGGGGCTCTCCTCCATCCTCGGCGGCATCAACTTCGTCGTGACGATCCTGAACCTCCGCGCGCCCGGCATGAGCATCATGAAGATGCCGATGTTCTGCTGGAACGTGCTGATCACGCAGGCGGTCATCCTGATCGCGACCCCCGTGCTGGCGGGCGGGCTCACGATGCTCCTCACCGACCGGCTGTTCGGCACCGGCTTCTTCCACGCCTCGGCGGGCGGCGATCCGGTCCTCTGGCAGCATCTCTTCTGGTTCTACTCGCACCCCGCGGTCTACATCATGGTCCTGCCCGCGATGGGGATGGTGTCGCAGGTGCTGCCCGCCTTCTCCGACAAGCGGATCTTCGGCTACACGGGGATGGTGATCGCCACGGCCGGGATCGGCTTCATCGGCTTCCTGGTCTGGGGCCACCACATGTTCGTGACCGGCATCGACCAGCGGCTGCGCTTCTTCTTCTCGTTCGCCTCGATGGTCATCGCGGTGCCCACCGGCATCAAGATCTGGTCCTGGCTCGCGACGGTCTGGGGCGGCGCGATCCGCTTCCGGACGCCGATGCTCTTCGGCCTGGGCTTCATCTGCCTCTTCATCATCGGCGGGATCACCGGCGTGTGGCTCGCGCTCGTGCCCTTCGACGTCCAGGTGCACGACACCTACTTCGTCGTCGCGCACCTCCATTACGTCCTCTTCGGCGGCTCGATCATGGGGATCTTCGCCGGGTTCTATTACTGGTTCCCCAAGATCTCGGGACGTCTCTACAACGAATTCTGGGGCAAGGTGCACTTCTGGCTGGTGTTCGTCGGAATGAACGTGGTGTTCATGCCGATGCACGTGATGGGAATGCTCGGAATGCCCCGGCGCATCTACACCTACAAGCCGCAGTACGAGGGGCTGAACCAGATCTCGACCATCGGCGCCGGGATCCTTTTCGTCGCCATGAGCATCTTCCTGATCAACGTCCTCATGACCCTCTGGCGCGGCAAGCGCGCGCCGGTCGACCCGTGGGACCACGCGGAATACAACAAGACGCTCGAGTGGACGATCTCGTCGCCGCCGCCCGCCGAGAACTTCGCGCGGATCCCGGTGATCCGATAACAGCGAGGCGCCCGTCAGGGCGCCGAAGCTCATCATGAGCGCTGCGAACGACCGCCTGGTTCCGCTCCTCCGTCTCACGCTGCTCCTGGTGTTCGTGCTGGTCGTCTGGGGCGGCATCGTCCGACTCTCCGGGTCGGGGCTGGCCATTCCCGACTGGCCGCTGGCGCACGGCAAGCTGATCCCCAAGCCGCAGCACAACGTCCTGATCGAATACATCCACCGGGCGATCGCGGGCCTGGTGAGCCTGGGAACCCTCGGCATCGCGTTCCTGGTCTTCCGGAGCGCCCGGTGGCGCGCGCGGCTCCTGCCGCTCACTCTCGCCGCGCTGATCACCCTGGCGCTGCAGGTCTTCATGGGTGCGCGCGTCGTGCTGGAAGAGCTGCCGGTGGACCGCGTCGTGGCCCATCTCGTGATCGCGTTCCTCTTCTTCGCCATCCTGATCCGGATGGCGCTGGTCGCGCGCGACGCCGAAGACGAGGCGGGCGCCTCGCCGGCGGCCGCCGCCGGGGAAGGGGGGGCGGCGGATCCGGGGAAGCGGCGGGGGATCGCGCTCTGGGCCAGGATCGCCGCGGGGGCCGTCCTGGCCCAGGTGGCGCTGGGGGGATGGGTCTCCTCGTCCGGGGCCGCGCTCGCCTGTCCCGATTTTCCGACCTGCCAGGGAATGTGGCTCCCCCCCATGCACGGGCTCCTGGGGATCCACTACGCCCACCGGCTGGGCGCCTACGCCGTCACGCTGATCATCCTGGCGATGCTCTTCCGCTCGGCCCCGCTGGCGCTGCCGCCGCGCGCCCGGTGGCCGCTCAGGATTTCGGGTATACTCCTCACCATTCAGTTTCTGCTGGGCGTGGCCAACGTGCTCCTCCGCGTGCCCCTCCCGGTCAGCGCGAGCCACCTGGGCACGGCGCTGATCCTGTTCGGAACCCTCAACGTGGCGAGCTACGAGCTGTCCCGTGCGTGATTATATCGAGCTGACGAAGCCCCGCATCGTGGCCCTGGTCATGATCACCGCCCTGGCCGGCGTCGTGGCGGAGCGTTCGCTGCTTTCGGACCCGCTCCGGCTTTTGGTCGTGCTCGGCGCCATCATGCTGACCGCCGGCTCGGCGAACGCCTTCAACCAGTACTTCGAACGCGATCTGGACGCGCAGATGGAGCGCACCCGGGCGCGCCGCCCGCTGCCGCGCCATCGCGTGGCGCCGGGGCGCGCGCTGGCCTTCGCCATCGCGATCGGCGTTCTCTCCGTCGTCGCCCTGGCGCAGTACGGTAGCCTCCTCGCCGCCTGGCTCGCGTTCGGGACGATCGCCTTCTACGGCTTCTTCTACACGCTCTGGCTGAAGCCGCGCACGGTGCACAACATCGTGATCGGCGGGGCGGCGGGAGCCATGGGCCCCGTGATCGCCTGGGCCGCCGCGGCGGGGCACCTGGCACTCGCGCCGGTGCTGATGTTCCTGGTGATCTTCCTCTGGACCCCGCCCCACTTCTGGGCGCTCGCCATCTGCGTGCAGGACGACTATCGCCGGGTGAGCATCCCGATGCTGCCGATCGTGAAGGGGGAGGCGGAGACCTACCGGCAGATCGAGCTCTACACGCTCGTGCTCGTCCTGGTCACGCTGCTCATGCCGTTCGCGAACGCCGGCGGGCTGGTGCTCGGCGTCACGGCGCTGTTCCTGGGTGCGTGGTTCGTGGTGAAGGCGGTTCGCGCCCGGCGCGCGCCCACCGTGGCGGCGGCGCGCGGCGTCTTCGCCTACTCCATCGTGTATCTGTTCGTGCTCTTCCTGGGAATGATCGCCGACGCGCTCTGGCGCATTCCGCTCCGCTCCTGACATGGAACCGATCGCCGACGCCCCCGATCCTCCGATCCGGCGCCGGATTCCCAATTGGGTGATGGGCGTCGCCCTCGGGACCGTGGTGCTCCTGATGTTCTCCTTCGCCTACGCGAACGTCCCGCTCTTCAAGCTGTTCTGCGCGCGATTCGGGATCGGCGGGTCGGGGAAGGCGGCGTTCCAGTCGGTCTACGGCGAGGGGCCGACCCTTTCTTCGTCGACGGGGCCGATCCAGAGCCGGGATATCCAGGTGAAGTTCATGGGGGTCTCGGCGACGGGGCTGCCGGTCCGGTTCGGACCGTCGGTGCCGCTCGTGCACGTGATCCCCGGACGCCCGGTGCATCTGGACTACACGTTCACGAACATGAGCGACGACTCGGTCTTCTTCCGGGCCGTGCACTCGATCGCGCCGATCGAGGCCGCGCGCGAGTTCCAGCTCATCCAGTGCTTCTGCTTCGAAGACCAGGCGCTGGGCCCGCGCGAGACGCGGGTGCTGCCGGTCTACTTCGCCCTCTCGCCGCGAACGCCGAGCAACGTGAACGAGGTGCAGCTCAACTACACCCTCTTCCCGCGCGACGAAAACGACAAATCCGCCCCGCTCACCGGGAAGCG
>DASSLZ010000208.1:0-6095 GCA_035689165.1 Candidatus Eiseniibacteriota bacterium
CGCCGAAGCGATCCTCGGCGCCGCCGCCCTCGTGGCGGCCGGTGCGGCGCTCGCCGCGGAAGTGGACGCCGCCTCGCCGCCGCTTCCGGTCCATCCGCGCGCCGCGCGCGTGCGCGTCGTGGGACGGGTCCTCGACACGACGACGCTCGAAGCGAATCCGGCGTCCGTTCTCTTCGAGGCGCGCCGGGTCGCGGTGGGCGGGCACGAGGCCGCCTGCGACGCGCGCGTGGTGCTGCGCTTCGGGGACGAGGCCGGCGTCCCGCGCTGGGCGTTTCCGGGACTCTGGCTCGAGGCCTCGGGGGATTTCCGCCCTCCCGAGGACGCGCGCAATCCGGGCGTGGAGGCGCCGGGGCGCTGGCTGGAGCGCTCGGGCGTGGCGGGGACGATCGACGCCGATCCCCTCGGCGTCGCGGCCGCTTCCGATCCCAGCGATCCCGGCGCTGCGGAGACGTGGGTCTGGCGCGACCGGATCGCACGCGCGTTCGACCGGGCGCTGACCGCGCCCGTCGCGGGGCTGGCGCGCGGCATGATCCTGGGCGACCGCTCCCTGATCGCGCCCGCGACGCGGAACGACTTCCGCGACGGCGGCACGATTCACATCCTCTCGATCTCGGGCCTCCACGTGTGCATTCTGGGCGGCTTCGTCGCGCTCGGCGCCGCGGCGCTGCGGCTCGCGCTCGTGCCGGCGCTCGCGCTGGAGCTTCTCGCGGTCTGGGGCTACACGTTCCTGGTCGGCGCCCCCGCGTCGGCGGCGCGCGCGGCGCTCCTCTGGACTGCGGTTCGGGGCGGACGCGCGGCGGGGCGCGAGGTGCGTCCGATCGCCGCCTGGGGATCGGCCGGTCTCCTCCTTCATCTCTTCGATCCGCGGAGCGTTCACGACCCGGGCTTCCAGCTTTCCTTCGCGGCGGTGCTCGGGCTGCTCGCGGCGGGGGGCCTGGGCGGCGAGAGCGACGAGCCGGACGCGGCTCCCGTCCGGGTCGTGAAGAGGTGGGTTCGAGGCGCGGCCGCGATCGCGCTCCAGAGCGCGGGCGCGACGGCCGGCACGACGGGGCTTTCCGCGCGGCTCTTCGGCGCGCTGCCCGTCGCGGGATTCGTGCTGAATCTGGCCGTGGTGCCGCTGTGCGGCGTCTTCATGGGCGAGGCGTTCTTCTACCTGGCTGCCGACGCGACCCGGATCCCATTTGTTCGGGACGCCGCGGCCGGAGCGCTGGACGCCTCGGGGCTCCTCCTTCTCGCGGTGAACGCCTGGGGGGCGCGCGCGATCCATCCGTGGCCGCTCCGCCGCGCGCCCACGGTGGCGGCGCTGGCCGCGTCGGCCGCGCTGCTCGTCGTGGGCGCCGCCCTGCGCGAGGGCTCGCGGCACGAATCGCCGCGCGCCGCGCGCGCCCTTCGGCGTGTCGCGCTCGTCGCGACGGTCGCGGCGGGGATCCTCCCGCTCGCCGCTTCGTTCCTGCCCGGCGTCCGGCGGGCTGCCCCGGCAGTTCTCGTCGCGATCGACGTGGGGCAGGGGGACGCGCTCTTCGCGCGCGGCTCGGAGGGAACGACGCTCCTCGTGGACGCGGGGCCCGCGACCGAGTCGCGCGACATGGGGAAGGCCGCCGTGGAGCCGCTGCTGCGCGCGGAGGGGCTCGCGCGGCTCGACCGGGCGCTGCTGTCCCACGCCCACGGCGACCACTTCGGCGGCCTGGAATGGTTAGCCCGCCGCGGCTGGATCCCTTCGCTCCTCGAGAACGGCAGCGATCCGCGTGCGGCGTGGCGCCGCGCGATCGACGCCGATCTCCGGGCTCGCGGCGGGCGGCGCTTCGTCGTCACGCGGGATACGGTGATCGTTGAGACGCCGACGGAGACGCTATCCATCTGGGCGCCTCCCGCTGACTCGCTCGTTCGCGCGCGGGGGAACGCGATCGAGAACAATCGCTCGCTCGTGGCGACGCTCACGCTGGATGGCGCGCGGACGTTCCTGCCGGGAGACGCCGAAGACGAAGCGGAGAGGGCGGATCTCGCGCGCGTGGCTCCCGTCGAGATCCTCAAGGCGCCGCACCATGGGAGTCGCACCTCCAGCACAGCGGAGTGGGTGCGAGCGCTCGCGCCGCGCATCGTGCTTGTCTCGTGCGGCGAGAAGAACCGGTTCGGCCATCCTTCGCGCGCGACGATGGGGCGTTATCGATTGGCGGCGGCTCGCGTCTTCCGGACCGACCAGGAGGGAGCGATCCGGGTCACGATCGCGCGCGGCGGCGCCTGGGTCTCGACCCGCGCGCATCCCGAGCCGGAATGGGTCTCGTGGCGGCGTCCCAGGTCTGAGGGTCTGGCGCCGAAACACTCTACGGGTGCCGAGAACTAGAAGGTACCGAAGCGGGGCCGCGGCTCGATTGAAGAGCTAGCGTGGGGGCCCGCTGCATTTGCGGCCGGCGTTTCTTGGAGCGCGTCAAGCGTCGCGGCTCTCACTTTCGCCAGCGGCGGTGAAATGAACGTCAGTTGTCGCGGCTCCCACACGCGCCAGCCAGGGTGAAATGCATGACAGGTGTCGCTGATTTCACCGCCGCCAGCGGCGGTGAAATCGCATTACAGTTGTCGCTGGCTGATGATCCCTGCTTGCCCGCACGGCCGGCATGCCAAGGCCCTATGGTGCGGAGAAGAGTCGGTAGGACAAGTTACATATACATTAACATGTGCGGAAACACGTCCTTGTGCCGTCTTGACTCGAGAGGCGGGCGTCGCCTGTTTGCGCCCCTTCGTCGCGTATGATAGAAGTCGCCGATGAAGCCGACCCGGCTCCTGATCCTGGCCTCGGGCCGGGGGAGCCACGCCGTAAACCTCATCCGGGCGACCCGGGATGGCCGGATCGAGGGGGAGGTGGTCCGCGTCGTGTCGGACCGGTGGGACGCGGCGGCGATCCGCGAGGCGGCGGCGCTCGGGGTTCCGACCTCGGTTCTGGAGCCGGAACGGCCGGGCGCCCGGCTCGCACCCGAGGCGGAGGCGGGGCTGCTCGCGATCGTGAGGGCGGAGCGGCCCGATCTGATCGCGCTCTGCGGATTCATGCGCCTGCTCCGGGCTTCGTTCCTCGAGCAGGCGGGCGTGCCGGTGGTGAACGTGCATCCGTCGCTGCTGCCCGCGTTCCGCGGCCTCGAGCCGCAGCGCCGCGCGATCGAGGCCGGCGCGACGGTCACCGGCGCCACGGTGCACTACGTCGACGCGGGCATGGACACCGGAGCGATCGTGGCGCAG
The DNA here is from genome assembly GCA_035689165.1 of Candidatus Eiseniibacteriota bacterium. GTDB lineage: Bacteria > Eisenbacteria > RBG-16-71-46 > SZUA-252 > SZUA-252 > DASQJL01. The sequence continues at coordinate 3,226 of DASSLZ010000208.1, forward strand.
AAGGAGCTGCCGATCCGGCCGGGGGAGACCCCCGAGGAGCTGGCGGCGCGCCTCCTGCCGCTCGAGCACGATCTGTACGTCGCGGCCATTCGCAGCATCCAACGAACCAGCGAATCCAGGAGAGACCGCATGAAAGCCACCGAACGCGCGCAGCGGGACGTCGTCGTCCCCGGCCGCGCTCCCGATTACCGCGGCAAGGTCCGCGACATCTACGACCTCGGCGACCGGCTGCTGCTCGTCGCCACCGACCGCCTCTCGGCCTACGACGTGATCCTGAACGAGGGGATCCCGGGCAAGGGGCGCGTGCTGACGCAGATCTCGCGCTTCTGGTTCGAGACGCTCCGCTCGATCGTGCCCAACCACTACGTCACCACCGACGTGGGCCGCTTTCCCAAGCCCTTCTCCGAACATCCGGAGCTCCTCGAAGGCCGCTCGATGCTCGGACTCAAGGCGCAGCGCTGGGACGTGGAGTGCGTGGTACGGGGATACCTGGCGGGATCGGGATGGAAGGAGTACCAGCAGTCGGGCGAGGTCTGCGGCGTGAAGCTTCCGCCGGGACTGCGCCTCTCCTCGAAGCTGCCCGAGCCGATCTTCACGCCGGCCACCAAGGAGGAATCGGGGCACGACGAGAACATCACGTTCGACCGCATGGCCTCGATCGTGGGCGGTGAGACGGCCGAGCGCCTGCGCGACGTCTCGATCGCCATCTACAAGGCGGCCGCGGCGCACGCGGCCGACCGCGGGCTGATCCTGGCCGACACCAAGTTCGAGTTCGGCGAGCGGGACGGCGAGCCGCTCTGGATCGACGAGGCGCTCTCGCCCGACTCCTCGCGCTACTGGTCGATCGCGACCTACGAAGAGGGCGTGGCGCAGGACTCCTTCGACAAGCAGGTGATCCGCGACTACCTCGACTCGGTGAAGTGGGATCGCACGCCGCCGCCCCCGGCGCTGCCGGAGGAGGTGGTCGAGAAAGCGGCCCGCCGTTACGAGGAAGCGCTCACGCTGATCACCGGAGGACGGGCGGCGCGGTGAACGCCATTCGGATCTCCCGCGCGCTGATCTCGGTCTCCGACAAGACCGGCCTCCTGGAGCTGGCGCACGGTCTGGGGCGGCATGGGGTGAAGCTCCTGTCGACCGGAGGGACCGCGACCGCGCTGCGCGACGCCGGCTTCGGCGTGCGCGACGTGTCCGAGGTGACGGGATTTCCGGAGCTCTTCGGCGGGCGCGTCAAGACGCTCCACCCGGCGGTGCACGGGGGAATCCTCTACCGGCGCGGGCATACGACGGACGAGGAGGAGCGCCACCGGCACGGTATCGTCTCCATCGATCTCGTCGTCGTGAATCTCTATCCCTTCGAGTCCACCGTCGCGCGGCCCGGCGTGCGCGACGAGGAGGCCGTGGAGAAGATCGACATCGGCGGCCCGGCGTTGATTCGCGCCGCGGCCAAGAACCATCGCCACGTCGTCGTGGTGGTCGAGCCCGCGCAGTACGGCGCCGTGATCGACGCGCTCGACCAGAATGAGGGGGCCGTGCCGGAGGCGCTCGCGCGCGAGTTCGCGGGGCGTGCCTACGCGCGAACCGCCGAGTACGACGCGTCGATCGCGCGCTACCTGTCGTCGCGCGCGGGCGTGCCGGCCGCGGCGGGAGCGGGGGAGGCGCGCTCGGCCACCGGCGTGCCGGGCTTCGCCGTGCCGTCGAACGGGCAGGGCTCCGAGGCGAGCGGCGGCGAGCGTGCAGGGACTCTCCCGGATCGTTGGGCCGGCGCCTATCGCAAGCGTCAGACCCTACGCTACGGCGAGAACCCCGGACAGGAAGGGGCCCTCTACGCCGCGGAAGCGGGAGGCGGCGCGGTGGAGCGGCTGACGCAAGTCCGCGGAAAGACGCTCTCCTACAACAACCTCCTCGACATCGAGGCGGCGGTGTCGCTGCTGCGCGAGTTCGGCGGGCGGGGCGGAGCCGTCGTCGTGAAGCACCGGAACCCCTCGGGCGCCGCGCTGGCCGAGAGCGCGGCCGACGCGATCGCGGCGGCGCGCGACGGCGACTCGCTCTCGGCGTTCGGCGGGATCCTGGGACTGAACCGCCCGCTCGACGACGCCGCGCTCGACGTGGTGGGGAAGTTCTTCTTCGAGGTGATCGCCACCCCCGAAATCCGGGCGAGCGAGGCGCGGATGGCGGAGCTTCGAAAGAATCTCGTCGTGCTCGAGCTAGGTGCCTTGCTGGGCCAGCCCGCGCCGGCCGTGGTGGTCCGGGGACTCCTCGACGGGCTCCTGGCCGAGACCGCGCTCCCTGCGCCCCGCTTCGACCAGTGGAAGTCCGCCGCAAAGCGCGCACCGACCGAGGCCGAGACGCGCGACCTCCGCTTCGCGTGGAGCGTGACGCGCCACGTGGTCTCGAACGCGATCGTAATCGCCAAAGGGGAGCGCACGCTCGGGATCGGGGCGGGGCAGTCCTCGCGCGTGGACGCCGTGCGGCTCGCGCTGTGGAAGGCGGAGCGATCGGGCCACGACGTGCGCGGCGCCGTGCTCTGCTCCGACGCCTTCTTCCCGTTCCCGGACTCGGTGGAGCTCGCCGCCAAGGCGGGAATCGCCGCGGTGGCTCATCCCGGCGGCTCGGTGCGCGACGGCGAAAGCACCGCGGCGGCGGACGCGGCGGGCATGGCGCTGGTCCTCACCGGCGAGCGGTGCTTCCTGCACTGATCTGCGGTATTCTCACGGAATCCCGTCCGTGCACTGAACTCGTACCGAGGAGGAAGACCCCCTGAATGATCCCACCGCTTCCAACCTTCTCGAGATGAACCCCGCCACGCAGAAACCGGCCCCGCGCACGACCCACGAACGCCTCGTCATCCTCGACTTCGGCTCCCAGTTCAC
>DASSLZ010000209.1:0-13022 GCA_035689165.1 Candidatus Eiseniibacteriota bacterium
CCGGATCGAGCGCTTCCTCCAGCTCGCCGCGCGGGACAACATCCAGGTTGCGTATCCGACCACCCCCGCGCAGTATTTTCACCTGCTGCGCCGCCAGGTGAAGCGGCCGTGGCGGAAGCCGCTGATCGTGATGACGCCGAAGAGCCTGCTCCGGCATCCCGACGCGGTGTCGCCGATGACGGAGCTCGCGACCGGGAAGTTCGAGCGCGCGCTGCCGGACGCGGCGGTGCCGGCGGCGAAAGCCAAACGCGTGCTGTTGTGCTCGGGGAAGATCTACTACGAGCTCTTGCGGACGCGCGAGGATCTGGGCGAGAAGACGACGGCGATCCTCCGGCTGGAGCAGCTCTACCCGCTCGCCGAGGAGACGCTGGAGCTTCTGTTCGCGGGGCTCCCCAAGGATCTCGCGATCACCTGGGTGCAGGAGGAGCCGCGCAACATGGGCGCGTGGCCGTTTTTGCGCGCGCGGTTCGGAGACCGGCTGTTGGGCCGGCACCCCTTCCACGTCGTGAGTCGCGCGGAATCGGCGACGCCCGCAAGTGGTGCCGCGAGCAGCCACAAGATCGAGCAGGAGCGGCTCCTGCTCGCGGCCTTCGACAAGGAGCCTTCGGCGCATGGCGGTTGAGCTCAGAGTTCCCGAAGTCGGCGAGTCCATCAAAGAGGTCCAGATCGGCGCCTGGCTGAAGGGCGAGGGCGATCGGGTGGAGCGCGACGAGGCGGTGGTCGAGATCGAGTCCGACAAGGCGACGCTGGAGCTGCCCGCGCCGGTGTCGGGCACGATCGAGAAGCTGCTCAAGAAGCAGGGCGACGTCGTGAAGATCGGCGAGCTGATCGCGACCGTGACGGAAGGCGCGAGCGGAAACGGCGCCAAGCCGAAGAAGGCGGCAGGGCCCGCGCCAGCGGCCAAGAGCGCGGCGGCGGCTCAACCCGCCGGAACGGCTCAGCCCGCCACGCCAACACCGGCTCCGGCCCCGCCGCCGGCCCAAGCCAAGCCCGCCTCGAAGGCAACGCCCGCGCCGGGAGCGACGCCGATGCCGGCACCGCCCTCCGCCGCGCCCCCGCGCATGCCCTCCGCCGAACGGCTGATGGGCCAGCACGGCATCGCGCCGTCCGACGTGCCCGCGAGCGGTCCGGGCGGCCGCGTCCTCAAGGAGGACGTGCTGGAGCACATGGCGCGTAAGCCCGAGCCAGGGCGGCCGCGCACCGAGCCCGGCGCTCCGGCCGAGGCAGCACCGATCGAGGCGGCGCCGGGCGAGCCCTCCGCCACCGAGGAAGCGGTGCCGATGTCGCCGCTTCGCCTGCGCGTGGCCGAACGGCTCAAGGAAGCCCAGAACACCGCCGCGCTCCTCACCACGTTCAACGAGATCGACATGTCGGGCGTGGTGGCGCTGCGCGAGGAGCTCCAGCAGCCCTTCCAGGAACGCTACGGCGTGAAGCTCGGCTTCATGTCGTTCTTCGTAAAGGCGGCCATCGACGCCTTGATGCGCTTCCCGCAAGTGAACGCCGAGATCCGCGACAAGGAGATCATCTACAAGAACTACTACGACATCGGCATCGCGGTGGGCGGCGGGCGCGGGCTGGTCGTGCCGGTGCTGCGCGGGGCCGACCGCCTCTCCTTCGCCGAGATCGAGATCGCGATCGCCGACTTCGCCCAGCGCGCCCGGGACAACAAGCTGAGCCTGGACGAGTTGAAGGGCGGCACGTTCACCATCTCCAACGGCGGCGTCTACGGCTCGCTCCTGTCGACGCCGATCGTCAACCCGCCCCAGAGCGGGATCCTCGGGCTGCACGCCATCCACAAGCGCCCGGTCGCGATCGACGACGAAGTCGTCATCCGGCCCATGATGTACGTCGCCCTCACCTACGATCACCGCATCATCGACGGCCGTGAATCGGTCACTTTCTTGCGTCATGTGAAGGAGCTGATCGAGCGGCCTACCCGGATGCTGCTCGGACTCTGACCTCGGAACGGAAATGACAAACGCAAAGCACGACCTGGTCGTCATCGGATCCGGCCCCGGCGGCTACGTGGCCGCCATCCGCGCGGCACAGCTGGGACTGAATACCGCCTGCGTGGAATTCGAGCCCGCGCTGGGGGGCACCTGCCTCCGCGTCGGCTGCATCCCGAGCAAGGCGATGCTCGAATCGAGCGAGCGCTATCACGAGACGAAGGAGGCGCTGGCCCCGCACGGCATCCAAGTGCAGGGGGTCTCGTTCGACCTCGGCGCCATGATGAAGCGGAAGGACGACATCGTGAAGGGCCTGACCGGCGGCGTGGACATGCTCTTCAAGAAGAACAAGGTCACGCGCTACTCCGGCCGCGGCAAGATCACCGGGCCGGGCCGCGTCTCGGTCGAAGGCGGCGCCGAGCCCGCGATGCTCGAGGCGAAGAACATCCTGATCGCGACCGGCAGCAAGTCGGCCCCGCTCCGAGGCGTCACCGTGGACGGCGACCGGATCGGCACCAGCACCGAGGCGCTCTCCTGGCCCGAGGTGCCGGCGCGCCTGGCCGTGATCGGAGCGGGCTACATCGGTCTCGAGATGGGGTCGGTCTGGCTCCGCCTGGGCTCCAAGGTCACCGTGCTGGAATACCTCGACCGCATCCTCCCCGGCATGGACGCGGAGATCGCGACCGAGGCGTTCCGCCTGTTCAAGCGCCAGGGGATGGAGTTCCGGCTGAGTTCCAAGGTCACGGGCGCCAAGGTCGAGGGGAAGGAAGTCGTCGTCACGTGCGAAGGGCAGGAGCCGCTCCGCGTGGACCGCGTGCTCCTCGCCGTCGGCCGCATTCCGTACACCGAGGGGCTGGGGCTGGAATCGGTCGGGGTGAAACCGGACGACCGCGGCCGGCTCCCCGTGGACGAGCACTACCGCACGTCCGCCGAGGGCGTGTACGCCATCGGCGACGTGATCGGGGGCGCGATGCTCGCGCACAAAGCTTCCGAAGAGGGGGTCGCGTGCGTCGAATGGATCGCGACCGGCTACGGCCACGTGAACTACGAGGCGATCCCGGGGGTGGTCTACACGCAGCCCGAGATCGCGTCGGTCGGCCGCACCGAAGAGGAGCTGACCGCGGCCGGCGTCGCCTTCAAGAAAGGGGTCTTCTTCTTCCGCGGCATCGGCCGCTCGCGCGCCCTCGGCCAGATCGACGGCCGCGTGAAGATGCTGGCGGACGCGAAGACCGACCGCATCCTGGGCGTGCACATCATCGGCCCCCGCGCCGGCGACCTCATCGCCGAGATGGTAGCGGCCATCGAATTCAGCGCGAGCAGCGAGGACATCGCGCGGATCTGCCACGCGCATCCCACGCTGGCGGAGGCGGTGAAGGAAGCGGCGCTGGCGGTGGATGGCCGTCCCATCCACGCGTAGGGTTCGCTTCCGAGGCAACTTCGAAAACGACCAACATGCCCCAGGGCATGTTGCCGTCCGAAGCTACGCGACGGGAGCCGAGGGCTGCGCGGACCCCAACGGCGGCAGCAACTGCCCGGACAGATTCGCCACCTTGGCCCAGTAGAGAATCCAGCAGACCAGCGCGATGAACGACGTGAGGATTCCCAGCAGAGGGATCAAGCTCACGCAGATCAGCGCGCAGGTCGCGATCCCCACGCTGCGCCCCGTGTCCACGGGCCCCGCTGCCCCGCGACGATGGAACTCCCGCTCCAGGGAGTCCGAGACCCGGTTCACCACGACGAAATTCCAGAACAGGTTGAACAGGGGGATGAACATCAGCCAGACCATCCCGGGCTCCATCGCGCGACTCTCGGGCGCGCAGCGGGCGAGTGCGCGATGCAGGGTGAGGGCGTAGAAGATCGACGGGATGAGCGCGAGCGGGACGAGCGCCAGGTAGAGCAGGAATTGCAATGGCCCGAAATGGAACATGGTCCCTCCGAGATTAGGGACACGACAGCATCGGCTGACATGCTTCAAAGCATGCAAGTTAACTCAGATGTTACTGGCCCGCCTGGGCAAAGTATCTTCCGAAGCGTTCCTATGCCAGATTGGCACGTTGAACGTACTCTGGAGTATGTTATCGACTAACGACCGATCCGTGCTCAACCACATTGTTCCAGAACATGTTCTTGTGCCGTCCTGACACGCTCCTGACATCCGGTGCGGGTTCATTCATACATCGATTCACGGCCAACAGGGTCATTCCAGGAACTGACCGCAGGGTCTGGACGAGGGACAGAAGGAGCAGCCGAAGCCCGGGGAAGCGACGAGCAGCACGGCTTCAGCAGAATCAGCTTCCTCGGGAAACGACGAGCTGGACTACTTCAGCAGGATCAGCTTCTTCGAATCGCGGAAGCCCGCGCCGGTTTCGATGCGGTAGAAGTAGACGCCGCTGCTCAGACGCTGGCCGTTGGCGTCCTTGCCGTCCCAGCGCACGGTGTACTCGCCCGGGGCGTGCTGGCCGTCCACCAGCGTGCGCACCAGGGCGCCGCCGGCGTTGAAGATCCGGATCGTGACGGGGCCGGTCTCGGCGATCGTGTAGCGGATGACGGTGCTCGGATTGAACGGGTTCGGCGCGTTCTGGCCGAGGGTGTTGCGGATCGAGGGCGCGCCGGCGCCAGGCTCCTCGTCGACGCCCGTCGGGCTGTAGCAGTTGGGCACCCCGAAGTAGCCCTGCATGATGTTCTTCGCGTAGTTCAGGCGCTCCCCGCCCTCCTCGATGTTGCTGAAATTGAACCCCTGGAAGAGCACGCGCGCGCTGTCCGATCCGAACGAGACGTACTTCGTCGCGTACCGGGTCGCGGCGGCGAAGTTGTTCGGGTACTTGAGCGCGACGCCGACTTTCCCGTTCGCGGCCCCCTGCGTCGAGGTCGCGATGAGATCGTTCTTGTCCAGGATCGGACAGTCGTCGTTCACGTGCATGAAGCGTCCGGCCGTCGGCGATCCGGCGAAGCCCTGGACCAGCGGGTGCAGCGTATCCTGGGGCGCGTTCTCCCACATGTCGCGCAGGTACTTCATCCCGCAGGTGAACGACATGAAGGAGTTGTAATCCCTGCTGTTCACCGTCAGGTCGTAGGCGATGTTGTCGCCGGCGATCCAGAGATTTCGGCTCTTGCCCGACTGCTGGATCCAGGATTGGAACAGCGCCTGATCCTGTTGCGACAGCGTGAACGCGGTCAGGCTGCCCGCGTGCCAGATGATGGTGGAGTACTGCGTCAGAGCGCTCACCGGCGTCGGCGGCCAGTCGTAGGGATCGGACGTGGCCGCGCCTCCCGGGGTGTTCCCCAACGCGCTGGTGGGAGCGTTCACGTCCCAGGTGTCGAACTTGTATCCCTGGGCCTTCAGCGCGTCGGCCCACAGGTTCTTGGGCTCGCGTCCGGAGTAGTTGTTGATGAAGAGCACCGTCGCGAGGCTGTCAAAGCAGGCGTTCGCCGGATTGGTCGCCGTCTTCAGCGGCAGGATCGCGGCCGAGAAGTAGGTGCCGTCGGTGATCGCTCCGGCGGGAAGATACGTCGTCGCGTCGGTGCTGTCGGTGACGCCGAAGTAGTACTCGAGATTGGTGTTCGCCGGGTAGGCGACGGCCGGAACGTCGGCGTAGCGCAGATTCGGGAGCGCCGCGGCCGCTTTCCCGAGCGGCGTGGAGCTCCACGAGCCGCCGTTGAACCGGTAGTACATGAAGCCCGACTTGTATCCTCGTGAAGTGCTCACTTCGACCACGGCGCTGTCGCCCAGGGCCGTGTTGAAGTTGTCGTCCTTGAAGAAAGCGGTCGTGCTGAAGGTGTCGTTGAAGAGGTCAATGTCGCGCTGGATGAAGATGGGCGGCGCCACGGTGACGACGCCGACCGCGACGTTGTCGAAGAAGGTGTAGACGCCGTTCCCATTGCCGGCCCCGTCACAGTAGATGCTGCCGTAGTCGGTCAGCCCGAACTCGACCTGCAGCGAATCCCGGTTCGCCGCTCCCGGGAGCACCACCTTCTGCCGCGCCCAGTCCTTCGACGCGCCGTAATACAGGACGCGCGTCGGATCCACCCACCCAGTCCATACCGGCTCGCCGGCATTCCGGGTGCGGTAGCGCAGGTGGTAGTAGAAGCATGCGGCGGCTGGGAGGTTCCGGTAGACGTCGAAGAGGACGAATCCCTCGCCGGGTTTGTTGATGAAGACGGACGGAGTTCGGAGGAGGTTGTCCTGGCGCGGTACCACCGAGAGGGTGGCCGCGTCCCAATCCGACCATACGTTGGTGCGGTTGGTGGTGCAGATATCCTCGGTGAACACGTTGTTACTGATCGCGTACAGGTCGCCCACGGGCGGGAAGATCGATGGAGCCCACGTGCCCTGGCCGCCCTCGCAGTTGTCGAAGAACCGGAGCGAGGTGCCTACCTTGACCGTGATGTTATCGATGCTCCAGCCGTCGCCGTCATAGAGGCCGTCCTGGGACGAGTAGGCAATGTCGCTGGTGAAGGAGAATCGGAACTGGACCAACTGGTGCTGCGAACGGTCCACGGTCGAGTAGAACACGGTGGCGATCGAGTCCGGAATGATCACGGTGGTCGTGTCGCAGGTTCCGTTGGTGGGCACCTTCCCGGTGTAGCTGGCGAGCGTCAGCCAGTCGTTCTGACTCGAGTCGAACACCTCGACCTTCCCGAAGTCGAAGCCCTGCTCGGCGTTGAAATGATGTCGGAAGGACAGCTTGATCAATTGGTTGTTGGGGAGGCTGTCGAGCCAGACGCCGTTCTGCAGATACTGCGTCCAGCTGTTCTCGTAGCCGCCCCGGTTCGTGTCATAGATCCAGGTCGAGTCGATTCGCCCGCACCACCAGGCGTTCCCCTGGCAGCCGTAGAAGGTATCGATGTGCCAGGCCGTCGGCTTGGCCGAGTTGTCGACGTGGGTCCAGTTCCCCTGGTTGCCGATCGAGAGCGCGTTCAGGCTGTCCTGGAATACGAGCGTCTCTTCCAGGGGAGGCGGCGTGCGGAGCGGCAGCTTCTTGGAGAGCGGGACCGTCGTGGACGGCCGCGTGGTGGGAACGGGGTACTCTTCGCGAATGACGCCGCGATCGGACGGACGGGTAGGACCCGACGAGGTCGTGGCAGCGAACGCGGGCACGGCGGAAGCCAGTGCCACGGCGAAGCCGATCAGGATGCGTAAAACGCGCAGGTGCAAGCGGTTCGCCTAAGGCTTAGGGGAGTTGCCTCTACCGTGTCTGCCTAGTATACCAGACGATGCTTCGAATGGCCACGATTCTACGTCCGCGTTGGGGCAGGAGCGCAATCTCTTTTTCTGCTTTTCGCCAATCAGGGTCTTTTCGTGCCCCTAGACCGCCAACTCCGCGAATTCCTCGAGCGGAAACGCGTCCACCTGGATCGCGTCCCGCCGCGCCACGTCCGCCTCCCGCCAGATCCGCCGCTCGTCCTCGTCGATCACCCCCGCGGTCACGGCCGCGGCAAGCTGTGCCTCCGCATCGAGATGGGCGGGGATCCGTCGAGTCCGGACGGCGTCCTTGAGCTTCCGGTCGATGGGCTGGGCCGCCACCACCTTGGCGTAGGCCGCCTCCAGCCGGCCGAGGCTCCCCTCCGATGCGGGGGGGATGTACACGTCCGAAGTCATGGCCAGCCGGAGGGCCCGGTCGTCGAGCAGTCCGCGGGCGACCGCCGCGCTCAACCGGTCCGCGGGCGGCTTGGCCCGGAAGCCGAGCGGGAACGCCGCGAGCCGGACCAGCCAGGCCGTGGGCCGGCTCGGCATGTTGTCCAGGACGCCGGAGATCGCGGTCTCGATCTCGTGGAAGGCGAAAGCGCAGGACCAGCGCACGAGCGGCAGGTCGCGGCGGAGCTGTCCCTCGTCCACGAAGCGCTTGAGCGCCGCGGAGGAAAGATAGAGGTACGCCAGCGCGTCCGCCAGGCGCCCGCTCAGCCGCTCCCGCCGCTTGAGCGTCCCGCCCAGCGTCGCCATGGCCGCTTCGGAGGTGAGCGCGAACGCCGCGCTCAGGTGGGAGAGCCTTCCGAACAGGGGGCGCGCCGGACCGCTGACGGGGACTCCCTCGAAGGCCCCACCGGTCAGTCCGTCCAGGAACGCGCGACCCACGGTGGAGACGACGTGTCCCAGGTGGCCGAAGAAGGCGCGATCGAACGCCGCCAGGTCGCGCCGGGCGATGGCGGCCATCTCGCGCTGCACGTAGGGGTGGCAGCGAATCGCCCCCTGACCGTAGATGATGAGCGACCGGGTGAGGATGTTCGCGCCTTCCACGGTGATCCCGACCGGCACCGCGGCATAGGCGGGGGCCATGACGTTGCGCGGGCCGCGCGAGATCGCGGCACCCGCCTGGACGTCCATCGCGTCGTTCACCACGGCGCGCATCCCCTCGGTCAGGTAGCGCTTCACGATGGCCGAGATGACCGCGGGCTTCTGACCCTCGTCGATCGCGCCCAAGGAGAGCCGGCGCGCCGCGTCCATGAGGTAGGTGCGCCCGCCGATCCGCGCGATCGGCTCCTCGATTCCCTCGAAGCGTCCGATCGGAAGGCCGAACTGCTCCCGCACGTTCGCGTAGGCGGTGACCGTTCGGGTCGCCAGCTGGGCGCACCCGACCGCGAGCGACGGAAGCGAGATGCCGCGGCCGGACGCCAGCGTCTCCATCAACATCCGCCATCCGATGCCCGCGTTCGCGCTCCCGCCGATGATGGCGTCGAGCGGGGCGAAGACGTCGTGCCCCTCGGTCGGTCCGTTCAGGAACGGAACCCCGAGCGGATCGTGGCGCGGTCCGATCATGATCCCTGGGAGATTCGCGGGAAGGAGCGCGCAGGTGATCCCGATCTCCTCCTTGTCGCCCAGGAGCCGGTCGGGGTCGCGCAGCACGAACGCGAGGCCGATCACGGTCGCGACGGGGCTCAGCGTGATGTAGCGCTTGGACCAGTTGAGACGCATGCCGAGCACTTCGCGTCCCTGGTAGATCCCGCGCGTCACGATGCCGACGCTCTTCTGCGAGGTCGCGTCGCTCCCCGCCTCGGGCTCGGTCAGCGCGAAGCAGGGGATGTCCTCGCCGCGCGCCAGACGCGGCAGGTAGTGCCGCTTCTGCTCTTCGGTCCCGTAGTGGAGGAGCAGCTCGGCCGGGCCCAGCGAGTTCGGCACCATGGCGGTGACCGACGCGGTGACGCTCCGGCTCGAGATCTTGGTGATCACGGCCGAGTGCGCGTTCGCCGAGAAGCCGAGTCCGTCATATTCCTTGGGAACGATCATGCCGAAGAAGCGGTGCTTCTTGAGGAAGCTCCAGACCTCCGGAGGGAGATCGTGCCCCTTCATGACCTCCCACTCGTTCAGCATCCGGCAGAGCTCCTCGACCGGGCCCGCCAGGAAGGCGCGCTCCTCCTCGGTGAGCGCCTTGGCGCGGAACGCGAGGAGCCGCTTCCATTCGGGACGGCCGGAGAAGAGCTCGGCCTCCCACCAGACGCTCCCCGCCTCGAGCGCGATGCGCTCGGTGTCGCCCATGCGGGGGAGCGCCCCGGCGACCAGCGGCATCAGGGGCCGCGTGATGAGGTTGCGGCGGATCGGGGGCACGACGAGGATCAGCACCAGCAGGGCGAGGACGATCAGGAACACGATCACGGGTCGGACTCCTGTCCTTGGGGTACGGCGCGCGCGCGCCCATCATAACCCAGCGAATCCCGTGGCGGGGCGTCGTTTGAATCCCTATTCTCATCGGCCTCCATGGCGCCGTTCCGAAGCTTTTCCATCGCGGAGGATATCCGGGTCGCATCCACGCTTCCCGCGTGGGTCTACTCCGACCCCGGGGTCTTCGCGGACTGCCGCGAGCGGGTCTTCGTCCCCTCCTGGCAGCTGGCGGGCGACACCGACCGGGTCAAGATCCCCGGGCAGGTCTGCCCCGTGCCCCTGCTGGAGGGGATGATCGACGAGCCGGTCCTGCTCACCCGCGACGCCGAAGACCGGGTCCATTGCCTCTCCAACGTGTGCACCCATCGGGGCAACCTGGTGGTTGAGAGCGAGGGGGTGGAGCACGTCCTGCGCTGCCGCTACCACGGCCGGCGCTTCGCCCTGGACGGCCGGTTCCACTCGATGCCGGAGTTCGACCGGACGGAGGGTTTCCCCTCGGCGGCGGACGATCTCCCGCGGGTCCCCTTCGGAACGTGGGGGAAGTTCCTCTTCGCCTCGCTGCGCCCCGCCGTGCCGCTCGAGACGCTCGTCGGGCCGATGGACGCGCGGTGCGGCTGGCTGCCGATCGCCGAGGCGGCCCTCGATCCCTCGCGCACGCGCGAGTACATCGTGCGCGCCAACTGGGCGTTGTACTGCGACAACTATCTCGAGGGGTTCCACATCCCCTACGTGCACGCCGCGCTCTCGGACGCGCTCGACTACGGCCAGTACACGACCGAGACGCATGGGCGCTCGGTGCTGCAGGTGGGGGTGGCCAAGGAGGGGGAGGACGCCTTCGACCTGCCGCGCTCCTCGCCCGACCACGGCCGGAGGATCGCCGCCTACTACTGGTGGCTCTTCCCCAATCTGATGTTCAACTTCTACCCGTGGGGCATCTCCGTGAACGTGGTCCGCCCGCTGGACGTGGACCGCACGAAGGTGCTCTTCCTCGCGTACGTGTGGGATCCCTCGCGCCTGGACCGGGGCGCCGGCGCGGCCCTGGATCGCGTGGAGCGCGAGGACGAAGTCATCGTCGAGAGCGTGCAGCGCGGCGTTCGGTCCCGCCTGTACGAGCGGGGACGCTACTCGCCCACCCGCGAGCAGGGGGTGCACCGGTTCCACCAGCTCCTGGCCGAGGTTCTGGGCTCCGAGCGCTGACCGGCTCCAACCTAACCGCTCCACGGCCTGTCGAAACCCTACGCAACGCACGACCGGTCGAAACCTCGAGACGACCGAAGCGGTAGTGAGCGTGGGGCCCGGCGACAGGTCCGAGCCTTCCGCCTCGAACTCCCCCCCGAGTCCCTGGCCATCGAGCCGCGTAAGGAGATCGCACATGTCTCGCGCAGGAGCCCGAACCATTCCAGCCTGCGTCATGCTGGCTCTCTCGCTCGTCCTCGCCCTCCTGGCGCTCGCGGCGCCGCGGGCCGAGGCACTCCCCGGCTTCTCGCCGACCGACGAGGGGCCGTCGTACGCCGACTCCGCGGACGGCAGGAAGTCGGCGAGCCCGACGATCCAGGCGTACCGTCTCGACAATCAGGAGATCCGTCTCGACGGTCATCTCGACGACGCGGCGTGGCAGGCCGCGCCCGCGGGGCGCGGATTCACCGTGTGGGAGCCCGACCGCGGCGTGACGCCCGCGGAGCAGACGGTCTTCAAGGTCGCGTACGACGAGGGCGCCGTCTACTTCGGGATCGCCTGTTTGAAGAGCGATCCGAAGGCGAAGATCGCGGCCACGCTGACGCGCCGTGACCACATCACGAACTCCGACATCGTGGCGATCTACCTCGATCCCTACCACGACCACACGAGCGGCTACGCCTTCAAGGTGAACCCGCTCGGGGTGCAGCTCGACTCCTACATCTATAACAACGGCGACGGCAACGACGACGACTGGGACGCGGTGTGGGAGGCGGAGACCTCGCGCGACGACCAGGGGTGGTACGCCGAGATCCGGATCCCCTTCTCGGCGATCCGCTACCGCTCGGCCGAGGACATGACCTGGGGGCTCAACGTCTGGCGCTACATGAAGGGGCTGGGTCAGGACACGGCCTGGCACACCTGGGACCGGAAGCAGGCCGGCTTCGTCAGCCAGTTCGGCCAGCTCACGGGGCTGCGCGGGATCCGCGCGCCGCGCCAGATCGAGGTGCTCCCGTACGTGGTGCAGCGCGAGACCGACCACGCCATGATCTCCTCCAAGACCCGGCCCGACCGCCTGGACGGGTTCCAGGACGCCGGAGCCGACTTCAAGTACGGCGTCACGTCGGACCTGACGCTGAACGCGACGGTGCAGCCCGATTTCGGCCAGGTGGAGGCCGATCCCGCCGTGCTCAACCTGTCGCCGTTCGAGACCTCCTACCAGGAGAAGCGCCCCTTCTTCGTCGAGGGGAGCCGCTTCTTCCAGCATCCCACGTTCAACCTCTTCTACTCGCGGCGCATCGGCACCGGCGACGAGAACGCGCGGATCCGCTACGCCGGCAAGCTGACCGGCAAGACCGTGGGCGGAATCTCCGTCGCCGCGCTCGCCGCCTCCACCGACCTCACGCACGACGGCCAGGCGCACAACATCTTCAAGAGCGGCGACCGGCTCTCGCGCTTCTTCGTGGGGCGCTTCGGCAAGGAGTTCGCGCAGGGGCGCCACCAGATCAACTTCATGCAGACCGGCGTTCTCAACACGGCCGATCGCTCGACCTGGGGCGACCGCGCCTCGCGCGAGGCCTACACCAGCGGGCTCGATTTCGCCCTCACCTCGCTGCACCGGTCGTGGCGCGCCAGCGGCTCCTTCGTGGGCTCGATCGTCAACCCCGAGCCCGCGCCCGGGGTGAGCGACGCGCCGCGCTACGGCACCGGTGGCACGTTCCAGGTCGACCGCATGGGCGGGAAATGGCGCGGGAACTTCGGCGGCCGGTGGGAATCGGGCAAGCTGGACATCAACGACATGGGCTATCTCCAGGCCCCGGACGAGATCGACAGCTACGCGTGGGCGCAGCGGCGGTTCAATCCCGAAGGAAAGAGCCGCGTGTACAACAGCGCCAATCTCAACTTCAACTTCAACCGCTCCTGGATGTACGCGGGACGGACCGGATACGACGTGGGCACGGGGCTGCCCGCCTGGCACTATGAACCGGGGCATCCGCAGTACCTGACGTCGAACATCAACGGCTGGATGCAGTTCAAGAATTTCCGCGAGGCCTGGTTCGGCATGCTCTACAACGACTGGGGCCACCATCGTTACGAGACGCGCGGCGGCCCCATCATCAGCGAGCCCCTCACGTACGGCGGCTGGGTGGGCGCCTCCACCGATCGCCGGAAGAACCTGAACGCCTCGTCCGAGGTGAGCTGGAACAAGGACGTTGCGCAGAACGTCTCGCTCGACCTGACCACCGACATCAACTGGAACCAGTCGAGCGCGGTCAACCACACGCTCAGCCTGGGCTATCACAACC
>DASSLZ010000210.1:0-2767 GCA_035689165.1 Candidatus Eiseniibacteriota bacterium
GCCCTCGAAGCCACGACGGCCGGGATGGACGACGTCCCGGGTGGGCGCGTGGCGCTTCCAGCGGGCCCCGGTCAGGCCGCGGCCGCGCTCACCATCATCCGGATCGTGATCGCCGACCCGTCCACGGAGCGGGCGTTCCGGGCCGCCGCCGGCTCGGGTTCCCTTACGGCGCGTCCCCGGAGGGCGCCTGCCCGCGCGGGCTCGGTCGAGACGCTTGTGATCGAGCTGTACGGGGGCCGGCGGGATGTCGAGGGGGTGGCCCGGCGCATCCCCGCGCTCGCCCTCCGGCGCCTCCTGGACCGCTAGGACCGCCCCCGGGAGGACGGCGGAAGAACCGCCCCCCTCAGTACCCCCTTCCCAAGGGGTATACCAAAGTAGTATTACCTTCCTGGGCAAACGGACGGCACAACGCCGCTCCACCCGCGTTACCATCCCCACTTCATCGTTCGAAGGAGGTCCCATGCGCTCCCGGTACCGTCTTGTGCCGCATCTCGCCATCGGATTGCTGCTTCTCTGCGGCGTCGCCCTTCTCGGCGCCAACGCCAGCCGCACCACGCCGACGTCCATGAACTGGGCGATGAACGCCACCATCATCGAGGCTTGCTCCTGCCCGATGTTCTGCCAGTGCTACTTCAACACGAAGCCGTCCGAGCACATGGTCATGAACGGCGACGCGCATTCCATGGAGCACTTCTGCAAGTTCAACAACGCCTTCCGCGTGAACAAGGGCAGCTACGCCGGCACCAAGCTCGACGGCGCCAAGTTCTGGGTGGCCGGCGACCTGGGCGGCGAGTTCAGCACGGGCGAGATGAACTGGGCCGTGCTGACGTTCGACCCGTCGGTGACGCCGGAGCAGCGCGAGGGAATCAAGGCGATCATGGGCCACGTCTATCCCGTGAAGTGGAAGGCGTTCACGGTGGCGGAAGACGCTCCCATGGAGTGGAACTATACGAAGGACGTCGCCACCGCCAAGCTGGACGGCGGCAAGGCGGCCGAGGTCTCGCTCAAGCGCTACCCCGGCAACAGCGAGCAGCCGATCACGATCAACAACCTCAAGTACTGGGGGACCAAGCGGAACAACGGCTTCGTCCTCATGCCGAATGAAGTGGAGGCCTACCGTCTCGGAGACAAGGCGTTCGAGTACAAGGGCACGAACGGCTTCATGATCACGTTCGACATCAACAACAAGGACGTGGTCGCCGCGGCGAACTGACCTCGCGTTGTGACGGCGGGCGCCCTCCGCGGGCGCCCGCCGCTCTCTCTCGCCGGAAGAACAGGAGTCCGCGATGAACCTCGCTTATACCCGCACCCTCTGGGAAGAATTCCGCCTCGTGAACGGCATCACGCTTCGCGTCATCGACGCGATCCCGGCCGACAAGATCGACGCCCACCCCATCCCGAACATGCGCACGCCCAAGGAGCTGGTCGTGCACATGGCCGAGACCATGCGCGGGTGCTCGACGGGGGCGATCCAGGGGAAGATCACGAACTTCGAAGAGCATGAGCCGGTGAAGGTCGCCGCGATCACGACCAAGGACGCGATGATCGCCGCGATGCGCTCGGCCTGGAACGAAGCGGATGCCGCGGTCAAATCGATGACCGAGTCGCAGGCGACGGCGAACGTCGAGACTCCGTGGGGCTTCAATCCGTGGGGATGGCTCTGCATCCAGATCATCTTCGACGAACACCTGCATCACCGCGGCCAGCTCTACGCGTACGCGCGCGCGCTGGGCGTCCCCGAGGTCCCCTTCATGTGGGACTTCGCGCACAACGCCCCCGAATTCCGGCCGAATCCGAATCTCCAGCCGGCCTAGGCGCGCGCCTCGCGCGAAGGCGTGAAGGCGTCCGTGACATCGGGGAGGACCCGCACCGGGTCCTCCCCGTTCGCGTTTCTCTGGGCCGCGCAGTTCCTCTCCCAGCTCGGCGACTCGATCTTCCAGGTCGCGTTCATCTGGCTCGTCCTCGACATCACCGGATCGAAGACGCTGACGGGCCTGGCGGCGGCGATGGCCTATCTTCCCTCGCTGCTCTTCGGCATCGCGGCCGGGTTCCTGATCGACCGGTGGAATCGCCGGCGGGTGCTCGCCGGCGCCGATCTCGCCCGCGCGGTGCTCCTCGTGATCGGGAGCGTCCTGCTGCTCCAGGGACGGCTGAACGCGGCGGGGCTCGCCGGGGTCGCCTTCGGCATGGCCACCGCCTCGGTGCTCTTCAACCCGGCGCGCGATTCGCTGCTGCCCGAGCTGGTGCCCGCGTCGCGCCTTCCGCGCGCCAACGCCTGGGTGCAACTCTCGCAGCAGGCGGCATGGCTCGCGGGACCGCTCGCCGCGGGCGCCGTGATCGCGGCGGCCGGCGTGCGCTCGGCGTTTCCCTTCTGCGCGGTTCTCTTCGGAGCGTCCTTCGGCTTCCTGGCGCTCCTGGGCGGCGCGGGCCGCGCGCACCGGGGGGATACCCCCCTCCCGGGACTCGCGCGCGACTTCCTGGACGGAATGCGCTGGGTTCTCGCCGACCGCACCCTGGTCGTGCTCCTGCTGCTCACCGCCCTCGACAACCTGTTCATCATGGGGCCCGGCCTGATGACGGCGGTGCTCGTCAAGGACACGCTGCACCTGGACGCCAAGGCGTTCGCCATCGCGGAATCGGCCTACGGCGTGGGGATGATCCTCGGGAGTCTGCTCGTGGGGCGGGTGCTGGGTCCGGCGCGCCAGGGATGGGTGCTCCTCGTGGCGATCGCGCTCGACGGATTCACCTACGTGCCGCTCTACTTCTG
>DASSLZ010000211.1:0-7991 GCA_035689165.1 Candidatus Eiseniibacteriota bacterium
TCCCATTCGCTGAAGCGTCCGGCGAGGAAGATGTCGCGTTCCAGGAGCCAGGCGCGGATGTGCTCCACCCGCTCCCTCCGCTCGTGGTCGTAGATCACGTAGGCGTACGGCAGGTCGGCCTGGCACGCCGTCCAGATCGGATCGTCGTCGCCGACCAGACCCACCCGGCGGCAGTCCGCGATGCAGCGCTCGGTCAGCGCGTCGCCGTCCAGCGGGAGCGGATGATCGCCCGAATAGGTGATCTCGCAGGTGAGGCCGAAGCCTCCCGGCGGGTTGCAGTGGGGACTGGCGTTTCCCTGCACGAAGATCCGGTGGAAGACCGTGTCCTCGGGATAGTAGATCCAATGCTTCTCGGTCAGGTCGGGCCGGCCGACGCCGAGATTCACGCAGCGCACGGAGAGATGGCGAAGGCCGGCGGCCGCGTCGCGCACCGCCGCCGGCGCCTCGGGCCCGAGGAGCCGCACCAGGCGCGGCAGTGGAATCGTGCTGATCAGGGTCTCGTACTCCACCGTGGAACCGTCGCTGAGCCAGGCCATGCGCTTCGAGGGGCAGAGACGCACGGCCTCGGTCTCGAGGCGCAGGTCGGCGCGCAGCCGCGGCAGGAATCCGTCCATCAGGGCCTGGAACCCGCCGCGCAGCGGATAGCCGAACCGCGCGTTCGGACCCATCGGCTTGGGCACCGTGGAGAGCGCCCCGTCGATCATCTCCTCGAGGTCGGGGAGCGGCACGCGGCCGCCCAGCCACGACGTCTCCATCTCACTCAGCGGCACCTTCCAGAGCTTCCGGTTGTAGGGGATCGCGAAGTGCTTGGCGATGCCCGCGCCCCACACGCGATGGATGAACTCCTCGAAATTTCGCGGCTCGCTCCATGGCGCGCCATCGCCCTCGGCGAGCGTCGCGGGCGCGGCGAGCGGCACCTCGGATTCCAGAATTCCGTCGGCGCAGCAGTCCTTCACGTCGCCGACCGGCAGGTGCCCGTTGCCGTTCGCGTTGGCGTGACCATTGGAGTGGCCGTTCGCGTGGCCGTTCGCATGACCGTTCGCGTGGCCGTTCGCATGACCGTTCCCGTGGCCGTTCGCAGCATGGCCGTTTCCGTTCCCTCCGACCGCCGCGCACGCCATCGGCTTCAGCGTCTTGGGGTCGGGGGCCTTCAGAGGGCCGAAGCGCGCCTCGATCGCGCCGATCAGGCATTCCTTGATGACCTGGTTCGGCAGGCCGTACAGCGCGCCCTGGAACGGATAGCGCGTGTGGACGCCCTTGCTGTAGATCCACGCCTCCCGCTCCTGCCAGTGGACGTTGTCCCCCAGGAGGAGGCGGTAGAGATCGTGAACGTAGGGATCGTTGGAGAACATGATGTGGCCGGCGTGATCGAAGGTGAAGCCGCCGGAGACGATCGAGCGGCAGCAGCCGCCCACCGTCGGTTCGCGCTCCACCAGGACGGCCTCGTCGCCAAGCGTCAGGGCGGCCGAGAGCCCCGTCGGTCCGGCTCCCAGGACGACCGCGGTGCGGGGCGTCACGCGATCGACCTCACCGAGGCGGCCGGATAGGCCGGCGCCTCGCGGTAGGCCGAATCGCCGGCGACGCGGCGCAGGATGGCGTCCATCCGGTCCACCGTCTCGTCCCACGACGTCCGGGCGAGCACCTCGCGGGCCAGCGCGCGCCGGGACGCCCGCTCGGCCTCGGTCTGAGAGAGCGCGCGCTCGCACGCCTGGAGAAATCCTTCCGGGCCGTCGCCCAGGAAAACGATGTCGCGGTACGGCTCGGCCACGTCCTCGATCGAGGTGCTGACGATGGGACGGTCGGCGGCCATGTACTCGAGCACCTTCGTCGGGCTGATGAACCGCGTCGCGTCGTTCTTGGCGAACGGCATGATGCAGACGTCCCACCCCGCCAGGTAGCCGGGCAGATCGTGATAGGGCTGCTGTCCCATGTAGCGGAGATTCGCTCCCCACGGGAGCGCGGAGCGCTCGATCTTCGCCACCGGGCCCACCATGACGAACGTCCACTGGGGCCGCTCGGCCGCGAGGTGGCGCAGGATGTCGAGATCCATGCGCTCATCGATGACCCCGAAGAAGCCGAAGCGCGGATGCGGGAGGCGCGCCTGCTCGCGCGCGTCGGGAATCGATCCGGCGCTCGCGAAGTGCTTCACGTCGACGCTGCTCGGGAAGCAATGGACGTACGGGTGGAGCCGCTGCTTGGCGCGGTAGAGGCTGGGCCCGCCCGTGAACACGGCATCGGCGCACTCGAACAGCTCGTGCTCGCGCTCCTGGATCCCGGCGGGGGCATGCAGGAAGTGCGAGAGCTCGTCCATGCAGTCGTAGACGATCGCCGCGGGGTTGAGCCCCTGCGCCACCGACACCGCCATCGGGGTGTAGAGCCAGGCCACGAAGCGCTCGTAGCCTTCGCGCTCGAGGAACCGCGAAAGCTGCGCGCTCAGGATCCGCTCCTGGCGCGGGCCGAAGCCCGGGCCCTCGACCGGAAGAGGAGGCTGGACGACGCGGACGCGGGGAGCGACGCGCATGACTTCGAGTCCCGCGACGGCGCTGCTCGTCACCGGCTCCTCCACGAAGAGGACGTCCCGGCGCTCGGCGAGGCGCGTCATGATGTGGTGTGGCCGCTGGAACACCGAGTTCCAGCGCAGGTGCGAGAAGACGACGACGGGGGTGTATTCCATGGGAGCGATCTCCGGCGAAACGAGTCCGATTGCGGCGTGGCCCGGTGCAGATGCGGCGACTGGGCAGCAGCTTCCATGCCACGCTGAAAACCGGAGAATCGCGCTGTCTTCGTGAGTTCCGGGAGGGACGACGACGCCCGAAGCGCGCCGGACCGAAGGGCTTACAAAACCGTGGTCCTCTTTACACGCCGGCGCGCTTCGCGGTACTTCCCTTGCTGCGCTACGGGGTCCTGGCGAGCGCCTCGATGCGGTCCTGCGCTTCGCTCAGCGCCTGGAGCAGCGCGCGGGAACAATCCTGGACCTGGACCAAGTCGCGGACGCGGTCGCTCGAGAGCACGGGATCGGCGGCCAGCCGTCCCAGGGCCGTCACGATGCCGCGCAGCTCGTCGCGCGAGAGATCCATGTCGCGGGACATCTCGTCCAGCCCGCGCGCCGCGGGCTTCTCGATCATCCACGCGTGCGCCTCACGGGCGTGCTTGTCCGCGAGATCGAGAGCGGCGACCAGCTCGCCCTGGCGCCCCTCCAGCCGCTGCCGCTCCGTCGACACGACCGAGTCCGCCCCGGCCGGCGTCGCCTCCGCGATCCGCCGCACCGACGCGTGCAGCGTCGTGAGCTCGCGCGCGACGGTACCGATCTCGTCGCCGAACTGCTGGATCGCTATCCCCTGGGCGTCGCCGGGCTTGATCCCCGGGTCGCTCGCGATGGTGCTCATCCGGCGCTCCGCGTCCTGAAGACGGTCGCACATCTGCTCGATGGCCTTGTTCGCGTCGCGCAGCTCGAGGCGCGTCTTGTGGTGCGCCATCCAATCCGAGAACTCCTCGGTCGAGATCATGAACTGGTCGACGCGGCTCAGGAACAGAGCCGGCGCGGGCGACGGCGTCGCGGGCGACGGTTCCTTCCCCAGCGCGGGCGCCGCGATCACGACAACGGCCGCGAGGAGCGATACCGTGAGGATGATCGATTTCATGGCTCCCCCTTTCGGGCCGCGTGCGCGGCCCCTTGCGGCAGGATGGAACTGCAACCGCCGTGCCGCCTCCCGACTGGCGGGACGGGGTCTCCGTGGTTCCGGCAACGCGCGTCCCGCGAAGCGCTTGGGGAAGGCGCCGCTCCGTGAGGTGGCGCCGGTGCCGCTGCCGCGGGTGCCTCGGTCCTGACACGCTGGCAGGCCGGCCACGAGCGACCTGCCACCACCTTCCGCGCGTGCAGGTCAGCGGACCGAGGCCGGAGCCGCGCCGCTACCAAGGGACCATGTCGCACGGGCGTCCGGCTCCGTTATGGTGGAGGGGATGCGATTCCCAGCCGAGCCGTTCCGGATCAAGGTGGTCGAGCCGCTCCGCTACGTATCGCGCGAGGAGCGCGAGGAGCTCCTCGAGAAGGCGGGCCTCAACCTGTTCGCGGTCCCGGCCGACTCGATCTACATCGACCTGCTCACCGATTCGGGCACGTCCGCCATGAGCGACGCCCAGTGGGCGGGGCTCATGGTGGGCGACGAGTCGTATGCCGGGAGCAAGAACTTCTACCGCCTCGAGCGCACCGTGCGCGAGCTCACCGGCTACAAGCACGTGATTCCGACGCACCAGGGCCGTATGGCCGAACACCTCCTCTTCTCATCGGTGCTGAAACCCGGCCAGATCGTTCCCAACAACAGCCATTTCGACACGACCCGCGCGAACGTCGAGGCGCAGGGCGCCGAGGCGCTCGACCTGGTCATCCCGGAAGGACAGGACCCCGACGCCGACCACCCCTTCAAGGGGAACATGGACGTCGCCCGGCTCGAGCGCCTGCTGAACGAGGAAGGCCGCGCGAAGGTCCCCCTGGTGATGCTCACCGTCACGAACAACTCGGGGGGCGGACAGCCGGTCTCGCTCGCGAACGTGCGCGCGGTGCGCGAGGTCTGCGACCGCCACGGCGTGCCGCTCTTCCTGGACGCCTGCCGCTTCGCCGAGAACGCGTGGTTCATCCAGGAGCGCGAGCCGGGGTGCGCCGGCAAGTCGGTCCGCCAGATCGCGCGGGAGATGTTCGACAGCGCCGCGGGCTGCACGATGAGCGCGAAGAAGGACGGGCTCGTGAACATCGGCGGCTTCCTGGCGTTCCAGGCGGACGCGCTCGAAAGCACCGTCACGAACCTGCTCCTGCGCGTCGAGGGGTTCCCCACGTACGGGGGGCTGGCCGGGCGCGACCTGGAGGGGATGGCACGAGGGCTGGTCGAAGTGCTCGAGGAGGACTACCTGGGCTTTCGCATCCACCAGGTGCGCGAGCTGGGAGCGATGCTGATGGAAGGCGGCGTGCCGATCGTCAAGCCGGTCGGCGGCCACGCGGTCTACATCGACGCGCGGCGCTTCCTCCCCCACGTGCCGCAATCGCGCTTTCCGGGGCAGGCCCTGGTCGTCGCCCTCTATCGCGACTACGGGATCCGCGGCGTGGAGGTGGGAAGCCTCATGTTCGGCCACAAGGATCCCACGACGGGCGAAGACGTCTTCCCCAGGCTGGACCTGGTCCGGCTGGCCGTGCCGCGGCGGGTCTACACCTACGAGCAGATGCGCTACGTCGCCCAGTCGGTGGTGGAGATCTACCGGAAGCGGGAGACGCTGCACGGCCTGCGCCTCGTCTACGAGGCCCCGGTGCTCCGGCACTTCACCGCGCGCCTCGCCCCCGTCCAGCCGGAGCCCGCCCCTACCCGATAGGACGTCGCTTCTCGGCTGGATTCCGGGGCGCCGCGGCCCCATGCTCATCCTCCATGCGTCTCGCTCTCATGCTCGCCCTCGCGATCCCCGTTCTCGCCCCGCTCTCCGGCGTCTCCTGCGCCGCCGCCGCCAAGACGTCGAAGGATCCGCTGGCCTCGGGCGCCCTCCGCGCCACCGCCGTCGGCCGGTACGACTTCGAGTCCGCCGACTCCCGGATGGACACGCCCGATCCCTCGGCCGATCCGACCCTAACTCCCGAGGAGCTGAGCGGCCTGGTGCGGATCGAGGGGGACCGCTACTTCGCGATCGGCGACGCGCACGCCACCGTGCACGCGATGACGATCACGGTGGACCCGCGCACCGGAGCGGTGCGGAAGGCTTCCTTCGACGCGCCGATCCTCCTGCGGGACATCCCCGGCTCGCGCCTGCCCGAGCCCGCGATGGCCGAGGATCGCGAGGGAATCACGTACGACCCCGTCACGAAAGAGATCCTGATCGCAAACGAGCAGACGGGAGCGGACAAGCGGTGGCCGTCGATCGAGCGGTACGGGATGGACGGAAAGACCGTGGCGGTGCTGCGCGTGGATGCGGACCCCGCGCTCGCCCCCTTCCTGCACGTGCGGCTCAACCGGGGATTCGAGTCGATCTCGCGCGCCGAGGACGGGAGCTACTGGACGGCGAACGAGGATGCCCTCCTCGTGGACGGTCCGGCCGCGTCCGATTCCGCCGGCGCCGAGGTCCGGCTGCTGCACCTGGACGCGGGCCTCCATCCGGTGGCGCAGTTCGTCTATCCCCTCGATCCCTGGTCCCGGAAGATCCGGAATCCCTCGATCGTCTCGGGCAAGGAGATCAGCGGCTTGAGCGAGCTGGTGGCGCTGCCCGGCGGGCGGCTGCTCGCCCTCGAGCGGGCGTTCGGCGGCGACATCGGCGGCTATGCGAGCTTGCGAAGCCGGCTCTATGTCGTCGACCTCGCCGGCGCGACCGATGTGTCGACGCCCGAGTACCGGGACGGGCTCGCCGGAAAACGCTACCGCCCGGCGCGGAAGACGCTCCTCTGGGAGGAGGGATGGGGTCTCACCAATTCCAATTTCGAGGGGATGGCGCTGGGCCCGGAGCTCGCGGACGGAAGCCGCCTGCTCCTCCTGATCGCGGACAACAACGGCGGCTCCGCCCAGGCGCTCTTCACCCTTCGGCTTCGAAAGCGCTGATGCGCCCGCGGCGCACGCGCCGCGAGCGCTACCGGTTCACGTCTCCAGCTTGATGCGGCTCCGCCGCTCCTCGCGCCGGGGCTGCGGCACCGCCACCTCGAGCAGGCCGTTCCGGAACCGCGCCTTCACGTCGTCGGCGTCCACCGGATGCGGCAGGGCGACCTCGCTGCGGAACGGGCCGTAACCCCAGCGGCTCCGCGGATCGACGCCGCCGTCCGCGGGCCGGTCGTCGGGCCGCTCGCCTTCCACGACCAGCATCTGATCCTCGACCCGGACCTCCACGTCCTTCCGCTCGAGCCCCGGAAGCTCGAGGCGGACGATGAGCGCGCCGTCCCTCTCGAAGACCCGCGCGCGCGGGAACCACGTCTCGCGCGTCGAGCGTTCGCGCTCGTTCGAGCTCCACCGGCGCGCCGGATCCGAAGCGAAGCCCGAGCCACCGGGACGCCCCGCCTCGAACGGCATTCCCACAGGGGTCGGCACACCCGCGTATCCCGGGTAGCCGCCCATCGGGTAGGCCACCGGCACCGGGCCGGAGTAGCCGACCATGCCCGGATCGCCGTACGCGTAGCGGCCGTAGTCCCGATGTCCTCCCTGAGCCGGCGACCGCCACGCCGAAACATGCGGGCCCCTGTCCGCACGCCGCGATCTCGGCTCGCTTCGCTCGATCTTCTCGTCCACCCGCATCTCGCGGGCGCGTTGCCGGATCTCTTCCAGCCTGGCTTCGTCGGTCTCGTTGCGATCGTTCATGGTGTCCCTTCTTTCTTATCCTCTTTCCTATGAACCGCGCGTCATCCTATGAACTGCGCAGCTTCGATCTTTGCAAGAGGCGCGCCGAATTGCGCGATGTCGAGTGGGGCGTGCGGCGTGGTCCTTGCGAGGGGGCGGTGACGGCATACGACGGCGCTAAGAAACGCGCTGTTGCGGATACGACCTAGGGTTATGGCGCCCTGCTGGGCGCCATGACATGGGCGCCATGACATGGAGGCACATGATGCAGGTCCGTGAAATCATGACCCGGGAGCCGGCATGCTGCTCCCCCGATACCAAGGTTCAGGAAGTTGCCAAGATGATGTTGGAGCACGACTGCGGCGTGATCCCGGTCGTCGAGTCGTCAGGCTCCAAGCGTCCCCTCGGCGTCGTGACCGACCGCGACATCGCCGCCCGCGTGGTCGCCGAAGGACGCGATCCCGCGCGGACGACGGCGCGGGAGTGCATGACCTCGCCCGTGCTCACCGTGACGCCCGATACCGAGGTCGCCCGGTGCTGCGACATTCTGGAGCAGCATCAGATCCGCCGCGTGCCGGTGGTGGACGAGCGTGGAAATGTGTGCGGGATGATCGCGCAGGCGGACATCGCCACCTTCGCGTCCGAGAGGGACACGGCCGAGGTGGTGCGGAGCATTTCGCAGCCCTCGGGGAGCTCGCC
>DASSLZ010000212.1:0-17773 GCA_035689165.1 Candidatus Eiseniibacteriota bacterium
TGCGTCTGGCTGAACTGGGTGGCGCTGGTTCCGCCGGTGACGTATACAACCATCGTGGGTTGATGGTTCACGAAGGCTCCCCAGGCCACGGTGCCATTCGTGGCCTCGAGGTTCACGACGTACGAGTTGATGGTGAACGACGCCCCGGCGACCGGACACGCGGCCGGGCTGCCGTCACGGTTCTGGTCGGTCCGGACGTAGAAATCGATCGTCGTGGTGCCGGTCGGATGGATCTCGTCGGCGTCGCTGTGAATGCCGTCGCCGTTGGAGTCCATATACATGTACTGCGCGGATGCTGGGGGTGCGGGGATTGCGAGAGCGAGGACGAAGACGAGAGCCAGGGATCGCCCCGAAAGGCGTGTGGGTTTCACGGTTGTCTCCTGTCGCGCGCGCCGGACTACGAGGGGGGTAGGAGGGGCGGAAACCATCCTAGGCCTCCTCGAACCGCAAAGCGACCATGAATCCTCAGGGCCTGGAACGCCGTCCTGAAGTGCTTGGAGGTGATATGCTTACAGGTGGATTCGACCCCCTCCTCGCGCGGGGGGCGGTGTGGTACCATCGCGTGCTCGTCTCACCCAGATGTTCCGCGGTGAGCGTTCGCAGACGTATCGACTCCGCGAACATTCGACGGTGGTGGATGTAGCTCAATGGTAGAGCACTGGACTGTGGCTCCAGTGGTTGCGGGTTCGATCCCCGTCATCCACCCCATTTCCCCCATCGCATCAACGGGAGGCCGCGGGAGCGCACCGCGGCCCCTTCGTTTGTAGGGTGGCTTGGACGGGCGTAGTATCCCATCTCGTCGGACCGGATCCCGGTGCGACCTTATCCTCTCGGGGCGTCTTCTCGCTTACCCGCATTGGAAGAGGAGATCGAGATGAAGCGATTGCCAGGTCTCGTCGCCATGGTGGTCCTCGTCACCTCCATGATGCCCGGCATCGGTTACGCGGGGTTCCGCGGCGCGTTCGACCCGATCGGTCGAGCCGACATCGCCGCCGCGGATGGGCTCCGATTTGGGCTCGGTCTCGCCAATGGCGAGCAGACGCCGACCGCGCGGCCGATGCCGGTCGGCGAGGGTAACGGCATTCCGCTGCTCGAGCGGTGGATCACATTCACCACGCGTGACCAGGTGGTGGGTTTCGAGGGTTCCCGTGAGATCTGGCAAATGCTCAACCGCACCCAGCCCGGAACGCTGGTGGCCACGATCGCCGAGGCCCGCTCGAAGGTGCTGGGCGACCCGACGGGCGTCGTCTCCTACGTCGATCCCAAGTGGAGCCCGAACGGGAAATACCTCGCGTACGTGCTCACGAACACCCGCGTCACGCAGAGCCAGATCCTCGTCCAGGAGTTCACGGTCAGTACCGATATGTTCACTTCGATCACGCCGGTGGGCGCTCCGATCACGGTCACGCCGATGGTGGCGGGCGTTCGGGATCGTCACCCCGACTGGAGCCCGGACGGCGACTCGCTCGTGTTCGATTCCAACCGCTCGGGCTTCTCGGCGGACGTCTACACCGTTTCGGTGTTTCCGACGGTGGGAATCCCGGTCCGCCACACGTTCCTGAACGAACGCGCGGAGCAGAACCCGGTGTGGGCTCCGGACGGCAGCAATCGCGTCGCCTTCGACACGAACGCGTTCGGCCCGAACGTCATCGAGATCGTCGATCTGAACACGGACGCGGTCAGCCTGGCCGAGACGAACCTCGTCGACGTCTCCCACTCGCATCCGGGTTGGAGCAGTGATGGCGCCTCGATCTACTACGACGCGCCGGAGGAGGAGGATCCCCAGCGGAACCCGGACATCTGGAAGCTGGACCTGGCCTCGCAGGCCAAATGCCCGATCCACATGGACGGCGCCGGCGACGTGAACGTCAGCGTTTCGCGCTACCAGAACGTCACGCCGGACGGGAAGAAGTACAACAACATCTACTTCGAATCCCAAGCCTTCGCGGGCTCCCTGGGCACCCCGAACCTCATCGTGTGGCGCGCCAATCCGATCCAGAGCTGCGAGGCGCCGCTCCCGATCGCGATCGAGTTCAGCCCGTCGACCTTTAACTTCGACGCCGGCAATGCGAACCATGGGCAGACCGAGAAGATCACGGCGACCCTGTCCTTCCCGCCCGAGACGCAGGCTGCCGGCTACCAGGCTCTTTCGTTCAACGGTCCCCGTGAGGGCCTCCGGCTCCGTGTGAGCGGACTCTTCTCCAGTCCACTCCTGTTTGGCTCCTTGCGCGCCATGGACGAAGATCCCGCCGACGTGTTTCCGGACGGCAACGGCCCGGGCGGCAATTTCAAGGACAGCCCTTCGCACGGCAAGGTCTCCATGTACTTCAGCGCGCGGGACATTCAATCGCGCCTGGTGTCGCTCGGTCTCGTGAACCAGGACATACCGGTGCAGGTGAACGCCTACTCGAACATCGTCGGCCGCACGTTCCAGGGCTTCGGCATTTTCCACGTTTCGTCGAGCAGCCTGGCCGGCTCGGCCGTGAAGCTGGAGCAGAACGCGCCGAACCCGTTCAACCCGGTGACCACGATCCGCTTCGCGGTGAGCAGGGATTCCAGGGTGGCGCTGCGCGTGTACAACGTGCGCGGCCAGCTGGTGAAGACGCTCGCCGACGAGCGGATGGCGCAGGGCATGCACGAAGTGAACTGGGACGGCCGTGATACCAGCGGCAGCCACGTCGCTTCGGGCGTCTATTACGCCCGCGTCGCGTCCGAGGGTGGAGCGACCGACGTGATCAAGATGGTGATGGCGAAGTAATCCGCCTCACATGACCGAAGACCTCGGCTCCGATCCACGGCGCGATCTCTACTTCATTGTCCGAGCGATCGCGTTTCTCGGACTCATCCTGTTCCTCCTGTGGCTCGCCGGGGATGTGCTGCTCCTCCTGTTCGCGGGCGTGCTCGTCGCGATCTTCATCGATGGCATCGCGAACTGGATCCGAATCCACACCCGCGTCGGGCGTGGGGCTTCCATCGCGATCGCGCTCCTCGGTCTCGTGCTGGTATTCAGCGTGGTGGGGATCTACTCCGCGCCGGACATCGCCGATCAGGTGGGCCAGCTGGGGCAGGAGCTTCCGCGCGCGGTGGATGCGGTCCGCCAGCAACTCGACAAGCACGCTTGGACCAAGTTGATCATCGACCAGCTACCCAGCGCGAAAGAGCTGCGGTCCCCCGGAACCGGTCTCCTGCGACGGGCGACCGGGGCTCTTTCCAGCACGGCGATCGCCCTCGCGCGCATGGTCCTGATCGCGGCAATCGGCGTCTTCCTCACGCTCCAGCCGGGCTTGTATCGCCGCGGCTTCCTTCGGCTCATTCCCATTCGAAAGCGTGGGCGCGCGGCCGACGTGCTCGACGCGGTCACGAACAATCTGCGCGGCTGGCTCGTGGGAAAGGTGCTTTCGGCGATCGCGATCGGCGTCGCGACGTGGACCGGACTCCAGCTCCTCGGGATTCCGCTCGCGCTCATTCTCTCCGTGCTCGCCGGAGTGTTCAGCTTCATTCCCAACGTCGGTCCGGTGCTCGCTGTGGTCCCGGCCATGCTTCTCGGACTCCTGCAGAGTCCGTCGCTCGCTCTCTACGTCTTCCTCCTTTACCTCGGCATCCAGATCGTCGAGACCTACCTGCTGACCCCATGGCTGGCACATCGCACCGCGGACCTTCCGCCCGCGTTGACTCTGGTGACCCAGATCCTGCTCGGCGTGCTTTTCGGGGGCATGGGGGTGATCATGGCGGCCCCCGTCACCGCGGCGGGCATGGTGCTGATGCGGATGGTCTACGTGGAGGACGTGCTCGGCGACAAGGGGGCTCAGGAGAACCTGCCCCCGCGGGATCGAGTGGGTAGCTCGGGCTAGTCCTCTTGGCGGGCGCCCCAGAAGCGGTGGGCCGCCTCCACGTAGATCGCGGCGCAACCGACCACCGAAGCGACGTCCACCCACTCCACGGCCTCGTGCGGGCTGGCGCCCGTGGGACCGTAGTTGACGGTGGGGATCCCGGCCTCCGCAAAGAGCGCCGAGTCCATCCAGTAGGGCGCGCCCTTGTCCCGAGGCACCTTCCCCGTCACCGCGCGCACAGCGTCCCGCACCGAGACCGCCAGTGGGCTGTCGGCGGCGGTGTGGCTGGCTCGACGCACCGTGCGGATCGAGACCTCGGCCTCCTCCCCCGCTTCCTGGATCACGCGCTTCAGCTCCTCTTCGACCTGATCGCCGGTCTCGCCGGGGAGCGTTCGGCGTTCGATCGAGAGCGAGCAGTCGGGAGCGTAGGTCGAGAGACCGACGCCGCCGCGCACGAGCGCGCAGTGCATCGACGCCGGTCCCACGAGCGGCGCGGTTCGTGTGCGGAGCGTGTCGGCATCGAAGCGGTCGAGCGCAGCGATGATCCGCCCCATGCGGGCAATGGCGCTCACGCCCAGGTCGAAGCGGCTTCCGTGCGCCGCGCGGCCTCGCGTCGTGATGTCGGCCCAGACGAATCCCTTGTGCGCCAGGATCAGGTCGCCCTCGCTGGATTCGGAGACGATGCAGCCGTCGGCGCGATGGCGCCGGACGAAGTCCGCGGCCCCGACGCTCTCGTACTCCTCGTCCGCGACGAGCGCGAGCAGGACGCGTCCCGGGAGTCGCTCGCGCGCGAGCGCGGCGGCCGCCGCCATGCAGGCCGCCACCCCTCCCTTCATGTCGGTCGCGCCGCGGCCGTACAGACGTCCCGCCTCGACGCGCGGCTCGAAAGGGGGAATCGTCATCCCCGCCGTCCCGACCGTGTCGAGGTGTCCGTACAGGATCAGCGCCGGACCGCCTTCGCCGATCTCGGCGGCCACGTTGGGACGTCCCGGGGCCGCGTCCTCCTTCCAGGCGCGAATGCCGTTGGCCAGGAGCCAGCCACACGCGAATTCGGCGATGGCGCCCTCGCCGTGCGCTTCGTCGGGAGCGATCGCGGGATTGGTCGAGGGGATGCGCACCAGGTCGGCCAGCAGCGCGACGACCGCGCCGGGAGCGAGCGGGTCGGGAACGGGGCAGCTCGGGATGGCAGGCGCCCGGGCCGCGGCGGCGCCGGCGACGGTCGGTTTCGCGCTCACGACGACGCCGTCGCTTCCAGCCAGGGACCCAGGAAGTCGAGACTGACCCGCCAGTTCTTCTCGAGGAGCGCCAGAGCGCGCTCCAGATCGCCCCGCCGGATGGCCGTCTGGATCTCGCGATGCTGCGTCACCGACGTGATGACTTGCCCCGAGTTCCGCATGAACGCTTCCTCGTAGCGGGCCGCGTGGTCCTTCAGGTTCTCGATCATCGAAAGAAGCATCCGGTTGGGACAGCCGGCGAGGAGCAGGGCGTGCCATTCGCGGTCGCGCGCGAGCGCCACCGACGCCTCCGCCAGGGCCTCCTCGAGACGGCGGTTCGCCTGGTCCAGCTGCCGCACGCGCGAGGGAGGAAGGGGCCACGACGCGCGCAGGGCAGCTCCCTCCAACGTCCAGAGAATCGGGTAGATCTCCTCCGCATCGCTCCGGCGGAGCGCCCGCACGGAGAATCCCCGGCCCGGCGTCGCGGTAAGAAAGCCCTCCTGTGTCAGGCCGAGCATAGCCTCGCGGAGCGGGGTGCGGCTCACGCCGAGCCGCGTCGAGAGCTCGGCTTCGTTGATCCCCTCCGAGGGAGCGAGGTCGCCGCGCACGATCTCGCCCAGGAGAAGCCGGCGCACCTCGCTCCTCAGGGGGGTGCGCGTGATGGGAGGGCGTACCTGATAGGCGGCGCGGCTCACGAGACGGAGGCTCCCGGGCTGCCCGCCGCGGCCCGCTGGCGGCACCAGGCGTAGAGAGCGTCGTAGAGCGGCGCCTCCCGCTCCAGCTTCGTGCGATCGTCGCGTCCGTGGACCAGGGCAAACCCTTCCGCGATGGCCCGCAGTCCCCGCGCCTCCGGCGCGCGATCGATGTCGTCCGCGACATCGGCGGCGTGGACGATCGCCGCCACGCCTTCCAGGCCCGGATCCCCCGTGAGCCCGTACTTGAGAAGGATGCTCTCGAAGGAGCAACGTCCCTCCACATGCCCGAGCTCGGCTCCCGGCACGTCGTAGGGGATCGCCGCTTCGGCGGCGGCCACGGCGGTGACCTGATCGGCGGGCACGAACAGGAAGACGGCCTCGGGATCGACGAAGCGGCGGATCAGCCAGGGACAGGCGATCCGGTCGACCTTGGCGTTTTCACGGGTGATCCATTTCATGGCGGCCTCCTGGTAACGCGTGAGTTTCGTATTTTGTATACAAAATGCTCTGAGGTCAAGACGTCCCGTGTCGTGACTCAGGGACCGCGTCTTCCCTGCCCTCTCAGCGAACGGCGGGTTCTCCGCTGCCGGCCAGCTCCCGCGCCGAGGCGCGCACGAACGCGACGACCAGCGGATGGGGCGCGTTGGGACGCGACTTCCGCTGAGGCTGGAAGAGGGTGGCGATGTAGAAGGGGTGTTCCGGCACTTCGTAGATCCGCGAATCGCCGCGGTCGCCGAAGCCCGTGAACTCCAGGCCATGCTCTTCGAAGAGCTCGTCGTAATCGGGGTTCAGCTCGAAGTTGCAGAAGTACTCTTCTTCGATCCGGTCGGTGCCGAGAATCTCGCGGGCGCGGGAATCCTCCCGGATGTGCACGCGCTGCGCCGGCCCGGAAAGCTTGGGCGCGTCGTCCTCGCGGCCGGGAACGGGACAGGACACCTGATGGATCAGGAGGTTCTCGGCTTCGGGCGCGTCCTCCTCGTGTTCCAGATCGGTCCGCCCAAGGACGTTGTGCGCGAACTCGAGCAGGCCGTACTGGAACCCGGCGCAGGTGGCGAGCATCGGCCGCTTTCCTTCGCGCCCGTACCGGATGGCAGCCAGCGCGCCGGGCCGGCTCGCGTAGGGACTGCCGGCGTTGATCCACAACCCATCCCAGTCGGCCAGCACCGATTCCGGATTGTCGGGAGCGATCGACGCGGTGCCGATCCACTCGACCTCGACCGGAACGCCGAGCTTCGCGGCCGCGTGCTCGATGGCCGCGCCGGTCGTCTGGTGCGACACGAAGTCGGGGTTGTAGTCCCCGACGATGGCGATTCGAATCGGAGCAGCCACGGCGTTCCTCCTCTATGACGAGACACGTGTCACGGTGTCGGGGGTCGCGATGCGGCCGAGGCGATGACCTCGGGTCCGGAACCGGACCAGTGTACGACGCGGAAGGCGAAAAGGATCGGGTTTATCGCGGGAGGGATCGGGTTTATCGCGGGTCCCCGCCGGGGGATGCGGGCGGCCCAGACCCGGTTAAAAGCCCTTCCCGGCCCCGAGCGCCTCGCGCAGCGCCGCCGCCGCGCGCGCCCGATGGCTGATCGCGTCCTTGGTCCCGCCGGGCAGCTCGGCGAACGTTCGCGTCTCCCCGTTCGGAACGAACAGGGGGTCGTACCCGAACCCTCCGGTCCCCCGCGGCGCTTCCGCGATCAGCCCTTCGCACACCCCTTCGACCAGCGCGCCCGGCGCGCCGGGAGCCTCGAGCGCCAGGACGCAGCGGAACCGCGCCGTGCGCCGCTCCGGCGGCACGCCGACCAGGCGCTCGAGCAGGAGCGCGTTGTTCGCCGCGTCGCCCGCGGCCTCCCCCGCGTAGCGCGCCGACCGGATCCCGGGCTCCCCGCCCAGCGCGTCGACCTCGAGCCCCGAGTCGTCGCCGATCGCGGCCACAGCCAGCGCTTCGCTCACGGCCCGCGCCTTGGCGCGCGCGTTCTCGGCAAACGACTCGTGTCCTTCGGGAGGAAGGGTGACGCCGGGGTACGCATCCAGCGACTCCACGCGCGCGGCGATCCCCTGGAGCAGGGTCTGGAGCTCGCGCGCCTTGCCGGCATTTCGGGTCGCGAGGACGACCCGCTCGATCACGCCCAGGTCTTCGGCAGGGTCCGGATGCCGAGCACCTTCTTCTGCTCGGCAATGAGCCGGCGGATGCCGGCCTTGCCCAGGCCGATCAGCTGCGCCAGCTCCCGCTCGCTGAACGCTTCGCCCTCGGCCGTCCCCTGGATCTCCACGAGACGACCCCCGCCGGTCATGACCAGGTTCATGTCGACCTGCGCTTTGGAGTCTTCGGCGTAGCAGAGGTCGAGCGAGGGCGTGCCGTTCACGAGCCCGACCGAGACGGCGGCCACGAAGTCGCGCAGCGGCGGTCCCGGAAGCTTCACCCGCGCGGAGAGCCACCGGATCGCGTCGGCCAGCGCGATGAAAGCTCCGGTGATCGAGGCGGTCCGCGTGCCGCCGTCCGCCTCGATGACATCGCAGTCGATCAGGATCTGCCGTTCGCCCAGCGCCTCGAGATTCGCGACCGCACGGAGCGAACGTCCGATGAGCCGCTGGATCTCCTGCGTGCGGCCGCCCACGTGGCCCCGGTTCACTTCCCGCTGGATCCGGTCATGGGAGGAGCGCGGCAGCATGCTGTACTCGGCGGTGATCCACCCCCGGCCCCCGCCTCGCAGCCAGGGGGGCACGCGTTCTTCGACGGTCGCCGCGCAGAGAACGCGCGTCCCGCCCATCTCGATCAGCGCCGATCCTTCGGCGTTCTTGAGATAGCCGCGCCGGATCGACACGGGGCGGAGCTCGGCGGCGCGGCGACCATCGACGCGGCGACCTGGACGCGGCGCTTGCCGCGTGGCCTGGCGCGACTCCTGACGCGCGGGGCTCATCGCGCCCAGCTCGCCGGGCGTTCGAACCACGGCAGATCATCTTGAGGCACGTTGCGCACGCGGCCCATCGCCTTGCCGAGAAACCGCCGGCCCACCAGCTCGAACTGCTGCGGAATGTCGGAGACGAAGCATTCGAGCGAGCCGCGCCCATCCGCGCGCGCCACCCGCGCCAACGCCCGCGCCGCCTTCCCGCCGCGCGCCGAGCGTCCGGCCGCGCGCGCTTCGGCCCGCACCGCGGCCGCAAGGCGCCGAGCCGTCGCCTCTCCCGAATCGATGAGCCGGACGCGCCCGCCCAGCACCGCGCGGATCGCGCGCTTGAACACGGGGTAGTGCGTGCACCCGAGGATCAGCGTGTCGATGCGGCGACGCGCGAGCGGGGCCAGGTATTCGCGCAGCACTTCGCGCGCGCCCTTCGAGTTCTGCAATCCCTCCTCGGCGAACGGCACGAGCAGCGGACAGGGCTCGGCCCAGACGCGCGTGCGCACGCCGGCGCGGCGGGAGGCCGCCGCGATCGCGTGCTGATAGGCCGCGCTCGCCACCGTGGCGCGCGTTCCAATCACGCCGATCCGTCCGTTCTTCGTGGCGCGCACGGCGGCATCGGCACCGGGCACGATGACTCCGGTCACGGGAAGCCCCTGGAACTCGCGCTCCAGGTGACGCAGCGCGACGGCCGACACGGTATTGCACGCGACCACGATGCGGCTCACGTGAAACTGGGAGAGGAAGCGCACCGCCTCGGAGGCGAAGCGGCGGACGGTCGCGTCCGACTTGGCGCCGTAGGGGACACGCGCGGTGTCGCCGAAGTAGACGATCTCCCATGACGGAAGGAGCCGGCGCAGATGGCGCACGACGGTGAGGCCGCCGATGCCGGAGTCGAACACGCCGAGCCGCACGCTAGCGCCAGTCCTCGGCTTCGAGCGGCTGCAGGGTGTCGAAGTGCCCGCCGATGGTCTCGATCGGGTTCCCCTCGACGAGAAGGGTGACGCGCTGCACCTCGGGCAGGTTCTCCACGGCGCTCTTCACGATCGAGCCCAGGAGCTGGCGCTCGCGTCCGGTGCCGCCGCGGAATCCCGCGACCAGCGCCCGGTTCCAGTCCAGGTAGAGCGTCCCGCGCTGCGTCCAGTAGGTATTGAGAAGCTCGGTGCCGTCGGGGAAGGGCGAGACGCGGTTTCCGGATGGGCCGGCGATCAGCTCGCGGAAGATGGCGCGCACCTGGTCCACGGGGTGGTCCTTCACGACGACGTCGCGATACTCGGCGACGAGACTGTCCGAATTGGGAAGCGCGTAATAGAGGTAGACGCCGCGCACGCCCTCCAGCTCCGCGGCGACGGGCGAATAGCGGGAGAGCCCCAGCTCGTTCCGCCGCCAGGGCGCTTTCCAGATCAGGAGGGCGATGGCGATCCCCACCAAAGCGGCGATCCCGCCCACGATCCATCGGCGGCGCGCGACGGCGCCCGGCCCCGGGCTTCCGAACGTTTCGCTCATGCTCTCGATTTTCGCACGAAGTCCTCGATCGCGCGCGCGACGGTCTGGGTGTAGTCGTAGGTCGTGTAGCCGCGCATGCTCATCGACTCGGGACCGGACCGGGCGGCGGGGGCCGACTCCACCACGATCGCCGGGCAGAGTACCGGCTCCAACACGCTCATCCCGCCGGTCCGGACGAGCACCGGAGCCTGCGGGAAGGAGCGCGCAAGCGCGTCGGCCACGGTCTGGGCGAAGGCGATGCTCGCCCCCACCACCGCCGACTGCGCCGACCGCCACGGCTTGAGCTCGATCCCGTCGCCGTCCCCCGGCAGGACGACCGGAACGCCGCCCCCTTCGTTCGGCGAAGCGACCGGGGACTCGGCGAGGAGCCGGAAGCCGCCTCCCTTGATCGTTCCGTCGCCCTCCAGGTGGATGCTGATGAAGAGATCCGCCCCGGCCTCGTTCGCCAGCTCGGCGCGCCGCGCCGGCGAGAGGAGGACGTCGCTTTCGCGCGTGAGCACGATCTTCGCGTTCAAGCGCGACGCGAGCGCGGTGCGCAGCGAGCGCGCGATCTCGAGCGTGGCGTCCTTCTCCGCCATCCCGCCCGGGAGCTGGGCGCCGAGGTCGGTGCCGCCGTGGCCCGGATCGATCACGATCGTCCGCACGGCGTTCGCCTTGCCCGCGACCCGCAGCGGCTCGAGCGGCGTGAAGAGCCCGGCCTCGACCAGCCCGGGGTCGTCGGTCACCGCCACCTTCATGCGGTTGGGAGCGCTCGAAACCTGATAGCCGACCGCGCTGTCGCCGAGGACCAGGCGCAGGTCCACGCCGCCCGGGATCTCGCGGATCTCTCCGCGCGCGACCGCGCCTCCGGTGAAGACGTGCGCCGTGTCGAGGGTCCCCCCTTCGAAGAGCACCCGCACCTCGCCCGGCATCGCGTAGAGGAGACGCGCGGGAAGGCTTCGGCCCAACGTCGCCGAGACTTCGGTCACCCGGCCGCGCACGAACAGCTGCGCCTGG
Source organism: Candidatus Eiseniibacteriota bacterium (assembly GCA_035689165.1). Taxonomy (GTDB): domain Bacteria; phylum Eisenbacteria; class RBG-16-71-46; order SZUA-252; family SZUA-252; genus DASQJL01. The sequence continues at coordinate 11,133 of DASSLZ010000212.1, forward strand.
CGCACGGAGTGCACGACGCCCCGGAAGCGGATCGTTCGCCCGGTCTCGTCCCAGGCGGCGTCGCTAGCCAGGCCCCAGTCGAAGATGCGCTCGACGATGTCCTCCGGGGCGTAGACCACGCCGCGCACGAGGGTCGCGGGCCGGATCAGGTTCTTCGCCGCCTCGTCCACGAGCACCACCGGCGCCCCGATCGAGAACCGCAGCGTGTGCTCGCCGATCCGGAGCGAGAGCTTCTGGATCTCCGGCCGCCAGTACTTGGTCGCGCCGAAGACGCGGGCCAGGTCGTTCGTCGAGACGTAGCGGACGCCGTCCAGGACGATCGGGACGAAGCGCTCGGGATTGCGCGGCTCGGGATAGATGACCGTGATCGGCGCCGCCGAGCATTCGGCGCGGGTCAGCGCGGGAACGAGCGCCGCGAGAAGAAGCAGGAGGAGCAGGAGGAGGGAGACCCGGGTCGGAACGTCGCGCATCAGTCCGGGCGCTCCCCGCGCATGACCCCGCGCAATTCCCGGCGCGAGCGGCGCTCGTCCAGCTTCGCCCGCTTGTCGAATTCGCGCCGTCCGCGCACCAGGGCCAGCTCCACCTTCACCTTTCCGTTCTTGAAATAGAGCGAGAGCGGCACCAGCGTGAGTCCCGACTCCTCGAGCTTCGTCGTCAGCCGGCGGATCTCCGCCCGATGCATGAGGAGCCGACGCGCGCGCGTCGGGTCGTGATTTTCGTGCGCCGCGGGATCGTACGGATTGATGTGGGCGCCGCGCAGGAAGAGCTGCCCGCCTTCGATGGTGGCGTAGGCGTCCTGGAGCTGGGCCTTGGCGTCGCGCAGCGACTTGACCTCGCTCCCCCGGAGCTCGATGCCGGTCTCGTAGGTCTCGATGACCCAGTAGTCGTGACGAGCCTTCCGGTTCGTCGCGATCACGCGCCGCTCGTCCTCGCGCTTGGGCTTGTCCTGTTTGGGCTTGGAATCGTGGTCGCGCGCCATCCCGTCGTCTCTCCCCCTCGGTCTGTTGCTTGTACCATGCGGGGGTCGGTGGCGCAATGAGGGCGGGGAAGCCTCGATTGACGGGCCGAAGCGTAGCTCGTTATACTGTCCCGCTCTACAACGCCCGCATCTTCGGTGCGGAAGTGGCGGAACTGGCAGACGCGCTGGGTTCAGGGTCCAGTGCCTTCACGGGCGTGGGGGTTCAAATCCCCCCTTCCGCACCATGTTTTCGACAAGGCCGCTCCCTTCCCGCCACCAGGGGCCGGCTCCCCCTGATGCTCCCGCGATTGTGCCACGCTCCTGCTTGCGCTAGTGTCGCTCTACTCCCCGCAACCATCGAGGCTTCCGTGATCGAATCCATCCGAAGCACGCGGCGGTGGAAGCGATGTGGCCTCGCGGTCACCTCTATCGCGGGGATGCTGCTGCATTCCGCTTTCTCGTTCGCCGCCCCGCCTCTCACCTTCCGTTGGCCGGTACCCTGCCGCGTGGGAGTGACCACGATCGCCCAGACCGACACTACGACCATGGTGATCCATGAGGTAGAGCACCTGTACGCGACACCTCATCCGGGAGAGCTCAAGCTGCAGAGCGAAGAGCCCTTTGTCGCCGATTTTGTGATCGGATCGTCGCGGCCCCCGCGTTCGATCATCGACGACCTCATGGCGTTGGCGAGCAATGATCCTCCCATGACCATCAGTCGTGACGGCGCGTTCCTGGGATGTCATTTCAGCGACGAGTACCTTGCTCAGGTCCAATCCTGGATCCGCGACAAGATCGGCCCCGTTCCGGACACGACACTGCTGAAGCAGGTCCTCGAGCTTCAGCGAAGTCCGGAGATGCGCGCCAAGCTGGAGGCGAAGAGCGGCGAGGTCTGGAATGCCTGGGTGGGCCATTGGATCGAATCAACGCTCGACCCGGGGATGCAGGTCGATGCCCGGATGCCGTTGCCTTGGATCTCGGGCACGATCGAGAGCGACGTTCAATTCCAGAACCACGGCCCCACCCGGACCGGAGGGAGGCTGGATCGCCTTGTCTGGGTGACCCGTACCACGGGGGAGGAGGCGCGCCTAGCCTACGAGCGCGCCGTGCGCGAGACCCTGTCGAAAATGCCCGACCTTGGCACTCCGCCCCGGACACCCCTGCTCGGCGTGATCCGAACCACCTCCCTCGAAATCGTCCTGGACCCCGTGTCGATGCAGCCGAACTACGTGCACGAGGAGACGAAGCTCGATCTGCAGGACTCTGTGGCCGTGCACAGCAGCCAGGAAGCGAAATCCTACTTCTTCGAGTGGGACCCGCCACTCGCCGCGGCCCTGGACCCGGTCCCTCCGGAGGGGATTTCCGCCTTTCTCGAAAACCGCCTCCCGGACGCCTATTTCGGGCTCCGCACGGACGTGGAAAATGGAACGCGCAATCCCGACACCTACGCCTACCTGGCGGAGACCTGCCGCAGGCTGGGTCAGTTCGGGGAAGGTGTTCTCTTCGCCCGAAGGGCCCTCGCCCTGAATTCGCGCCATGCCTTCGCGCACGAAGTTCTCGGGAACTGCTACAACGGCCAGTACGGACCGTGGCCGCTCGCGAGCCGGGATTCCACATGGACGCATCTCCTGCTCGCGGTCGAGTCGGACTCGACCGACGGCAACGCGTGGCTCGGCGTATTTCTCGAATCCAGCCGGCGGGGTCGCAACGACCTGGAGGGGCGCTCGCTGTCGAAACTCCTCGAAACGGGGTTCCTGACGCGCCCCATTCTCGCTCGCGCCCGGTGGATGCTGCAGGATCTGCCCGACAGCGCCGTGCTCGTGACGAACGGAGATATGGACAGCTATCCGCTCTGGGCGCTCCAGATGAGGGACCGCCTGCGGCCGGACGTGGCGGTGGTCAACCGATCGCTTCTCGAGGCGCCGTGGTACGCGCGCTTGGTGCGGGACCGGCTGCGCGTCCCGCTTCCCTTTGGGGACAGTGTGCTGGACTCTCTCACCCCTGAGGGCGCCGACTCGAACGTCGTGTACGTCTCCGATCGGATCATCCGGGGATGGCTGGACCAGCAGGCCTCGGGGATCTTCCAAAGGCCGCTTGCCTTTGCCTTCACCATACCCGAAGGGTGGTTCTCGCCGAGTTGCGCCGCGCGATCGGCGCTATCGGGGCCGTTCTATCTCTGTCGGGCGACGCCGGCGCCCTCCCCCCTCGACACGACCGCGATCCGAATCAGCCTCGGGCATGCGCGGGCATCCGATTTCGCCGGCCCGTACTTCTCCGAGCGGGATCGGAGCCCCGTTCGAAGGGCCGCCGTGTCGCCCGCGGAAGACGTCGTCGAGATGTGGTTCCGTTACGCTGACGCGCTGGGTCGTGCCGGACGCCGGAGGGACTGCCTTCGGGCTCTCGAGAAGACCTCGGCCTTCGCCCGCGAGGCGGGCACGTCACCCGCGTGGCGTGCGATGATGGAGAAGATGCGGGACCGGTACAGCCACTGAGGACGCCAAACCATCGAGGAAGTTACCCATGGACAACACGACGCTCACGCTGGACCAGCTCCGCGACGCGGGGCGGAACGTCTCGGCCGCCGATCACCCGGGAACGATCCGCGCCTACTACCCCTTCTGGGACACCCAGTACCGGCCGTTTCTCCTCGCGGCGGTCGCGGCGCTGCCCCGCGAGAAGTTTGACTTCAAGCCGCGCCCGGAGATGTTCACGGCGCACGAGATGATCGTCCACATCGCCGAGTGCGAGCGGCATTGGATCCACGTCGTGGTCGAGGGCGGAGCGTACGAGGAGTGGGTCGCCCCGGCCGAGGACCCGAAGCAGGGGTGGATGAACGTCCTTGATCTGCCGGATCACGCGTCGCTCTTCGCGGCGCTGGAGAAGTGGCACCGGAACACGCAGCAGCAGCTCGAACGCCCGGCGTCGGATCTGTCCCGGCGGATCACTTGGCGCGCTCCCTCGGGCCGGGAGCACACCTATACCCTGCACTGGATCCTGGACCATCTGCAGGAGCACGAGATCCATCATCGCGGGCAGCTCAACATGTATCTCCGGATGATGGGGATCGAGCCGCCCTCGATCTGAAACGGCGCGGACGCCGCGCGAATCTACGAGTGCAGCGGCTTGTGCGACCGCTTGCGAAATCCCCGCGAGAGCACGCCCAGGATCGCCAGCGCCGCCGCGAACGCGCCGCCCGCGATCTTAGGCTCGATCTTGCCCGCGAGCGTCATCACGGCGAGAAGCATGCAGATCATCACCAGCAGCCATATCGCGTCCTTACCTTCCATCGAACTCTCCTCCGCACGGATACCGGCCGAGGGCCGGCCGAACGTCAGGCCGGTCGAGAGGGGGTGGGGAAACCCCTGCTTTTCACACTAGCCGCCCCACCCCGCTCTCGAAATGGTCCGCTGGTACACCTGCCGCCCTACCGCACGAGCACGAAGCGCCGCGTGATGGTGTGCCCCGGCGCGCGGAACCGCACGAAATAGACCCCTGAGGGAGCCTGGCCGTGCGGGGTGCGGCCGCCCCAGCGGACGGAGTGACGCCCCATGGGATACGCGGCGTCCGCCAGCGTCTCGACGAGGCGGCCGGCCGCGTCGAACAGCTCCACGCGAACCCGCTCCGTGCGAGGCAGCTCGAACGCGAGCGAGGCCCCGTTCGACGTCGGATTGGAGGATGTCATGCGCATCGAGAAGGCCGTGACCGGCTGGTCGTCCACGCCCGTGACCAGATCGGGGATCGTGAACGCAGCGTCGCTCAGGTCGAAGCCCGAGAGCGACGGACTCAGCACGGCCGGGTTGTGCGCCACCACCTTGACGTACCCATTGGCCGTTCCCGGATAGGAGACGTTCCAGAGGAACGATCCGGTGTTCTCGATCCCCTCCCCGAGCGTCTCGAAGGGACCCGAAGGCCCGTTCCGGGACAGGAGCACGTCGACCAGCTCCACGCCCTCGGCGTCCTCGGCCGACCAGCGGATCTCGTAGAGGCTCCCGATGGCCAGCGCCTCGCCGCCGTTCGGCGCGCTCACCGCGACCAGCGGCGCGCCGATCTCGTTGAAGATCGCGGTCACCCGCTTGTCCCGGCTCATGGTGAGCGATATCGGGTTGGCCGACCCGGCGGCGTCGCCGCACCAGCTCCGGAACTCCCATCCCGAGGCCGGGGAGGCCGTGAGCTGGACGACCGATCCCTCGTCGTAGGCCGCGCGGTTGGGATTCGGCGTCACCGCCCCGCCTGCCGCGGGCGCCGAGACGACCGCGAGCGTGTGCGTCGGCACGACCTGCGTCGTGAATCCCCAGGTCGGTCCGGTCACGGTCGCCACGCCGTCGCTCACCGTCGTGTACCACTGATACGGCATCCCTCCGGCGAGTCCGCTCCACACCAGGCTGGCCGTGCCGCCCGACGCGACGCCCGCCGACGTGCCCAGGAGGGCGTACGGCTCGGCGGCGCTCATCGAGTACGGAACGTCGAACTGGCTGTCGGCGTCGTTCTCGGTCTGGTTCAGCCAGGGCGAATAGGTGCTGACGTGGATCACGTTGTTCGCGGGCGAGAACTGCATGATGCGGAGCCACCCGTTTCCGCCGTTGGTGCGCCCCTGGTAATCGGACATCAGCGTGTACACCGTGTTGCCGTTGAAGGTGTCGGAGCGCCGTCCTTCGCCCGGCACGTGCCCGCAGAGCATCAGGAACAGATTGGAATGGGTCTTCAGACGGTCGTACGTGGCCTGTCCCTGCGCGCTCCAGGCGCCCGGATTGCCGGTCCCGATGAAGTTGTGCGAGAGGACGATCGCGCGCCGGTTCGCGTAGGTCGTGAGGAGACCGTCGGCCCAGTCGAGGATCGCCGCGTCGGGCGTCGTGTCGTATTCGAGCGAGATCACCACGAAGTCCATCCCGCCGGCGCGGAACAGGTTGAACCAGTTGTCGTTGTTCGACCCGTAGTGCCCGCCGTAGTAGGTCCTTCCCGTGAAGCGGTTCGCGCCGAAGTACTGGTTGTAGAAGACCGTCGTGGCCCCGTCCGGGTTGCCGTTCGGAGACTGATCGTGGTTCCCCACCGTGATCCCGTACGGAAGTCCCTCCGGGAGTCCCGTGGTCAGCGGATTCTCGATCAGGGAGTAGCCGGCGTCGGCGTGCTGCCACTCGATGTCGTTGCCGCCGTTGTCGCCGTGTTCCACGCAGTCGCCAAGCGTCGCGACGTATCCGATGTTCCGCGACGCGCGGTTCGCCGTGATCCAGTTCGTCTGCGAGAGGAGGATGGCGTTGGTGCCGCCGTTCAGCTCGCCCGTGTAGTACTGCGTGTCGGGCATGCCGATGATCGTGAAGTCGGTGCCCGGCGAGGAGACCGCCGAGCGTCCATAGAACTGGACCGTCAGGCTCTGGCCGTCGGGATCGGCGGCCGAGACCTGGAGCGTGGGCGACAGCGGCACGTCGGTCGCCTGGTCCGCCGGTCCGACGAGCGCCGGAGCGCTAGGCGGCAGGTTGAACGCCAGGTTGAACGGAGCGCCGGAAACCCACGCGTACGCGGTGCCGGTGATCGTCCCATTCACCGAGGTGCCCGCCGAGCCGCCCACGGCCGTGCCGGAGCCTTCGTCCAGCGCCCAGCGCGCGACCAGACCGGCCGCCGGAGTGGAGATCTGCGCGTTGATGGTCCCCTGGATATCCGACTGGGTCCGCGCCGCGTTCCAGATCCG
>DASSLZ010000213.1:0-19751 GCA_035689165.1 Candidatus Eiseniibacteriota bacterium
TTTCCTACGACTTCACCGGCGCGCCGTTCCGGAAGACGGGAGGGAGCGCGCGGGAGGGCTGGCTGGCCTACGTCGCCGAGGACTCGAGCGGCGTGCGCGTGACGAAGACCTACCGCCTCTCTCCGGACGCGCACCTGCTCGACGTGGAAGTGCGCATCGCGGCGCCGGCCGCGCTGGGACCGATCCACTACCAGATGGGATGGGGCAATCCGCTCCCGCTCACCGAGCTGAACGCGAGGCCGCTGGAGCGCACCGCGGTGGCCTATCTGGGCGCGAAGCTCGAGACGGTGGACGCGAACCGGATCGCCAAGGACGTGACGAAGCGGATCGCGGGGAACGTCCGATGGGCGGGGGAGCGCAGCAAGTACTTCATCGCGACCGTGATTCCCGACTCCGCCACGATCCCCGAGGTGCTCTTCCAGCAGGGGCCGGACAAGCTGCCGATCGTCTGGCTGTCGGGGGATGCGGCGCCCGGGACCGAGATCGTGCGCCACGGACGGATCTACGCGGGGCCGATCCACTTCGAGACGCTGGTGCAGATCGGCGCCGGACTCGAGGAAGTGGCGAACCTCGGGTGGAAGTGGATCGTGCCCGTGAGCGCGGTGCTCCTCAAGATGCTCATCGCGATCCACCACGCGATCCCCAACTACGGCATCGCCATCATCATCGTGGCGCTCGCGGCGAAGCTGGTCTTCTACCCGCTCACGCAGTCCAGCCTGCGCACGATGAAAGTGATGCATCGCCTGCAGCCGGAGGTGAACGCGCTCCGCGAGAAGCACGCCAGCGACCCCGCCAAGATGAACACGGCGATGATGAACCTGTACCGGGAGCACAAAGTGAACCCGATGGGGGGGTGCCTGCCGATGCTCCTCCAGCTCCCGGTGTTCCTCGCGCTCTACCAGGTGCTCCTGCACGCGATCGAGCTCCGGTCGGCGGGATTCGGCTGGTGGATCAAGGATCTCTCGGCGCCGGACGTGGTCGCCTACCTGGGCGGCTTCCCCCTCCACGTCCTCCCGCTGATCATGACCGGGAGCACGTTCCTGCTCCAGTCCCAGACGCCGGTCGATCCGCGGCAGCAGTTCATGATGTACCTGATGCCGGTCATGATGCTGTACATCATGTATAATTTGCCCTCGGGCGTGATCATCTACTGGACGGTCAACAACCTCGTTTCTGCGCTCCAGCAGTACCTGGTCAACGTGGCCGAAGATCGCCGCATGGCGGCGCATACCTGATCCCGCGCGGGCCGCGGGACGGATCGGACGGACCGATGAACGACAGCGATGACATTCGAGTCGAAGGCGAGACGTTTCAGGACGCCGTGGCCGCGGCCGCGGCCCAGCTGGGGCTGAAGACCACGGAGCTGGGCATCGAGATCATCGATCCCGGCGCGTCGGCGGACTCCAGCACGGGGTATCGCCCGGTGCGCATCCGCGCCTGGCGCCGCGATCCCGAGTCCTCGGCCGACGGGCTGCGCAAGCCCGCTCCGGGCGCGCGCCGCGCGCCATCCGATTACGACGACGGCGGACGCCGGAGCCACCACGGCCCGCCGCGCCGCCCCGCTCCGGTCAACTACGGCCCGCCGCCGCCGCCCATGGATCCTGAGAAGATCACGCCCGAGCTGGTCACCATGGTGCGCGAGCTCGCCGACGGGATCATGAAGCACATGGAGTTTCCCTCGACGGTCGAAGCGGAGAAGACCAAGCACGGCATTCGCGTCGCCATTCAGGCTGGGGACTGGGACCAGTACCTGATCGGCCCCGACGGCGAGACGCTCGCCGCGCTGCAGCACATCATCGGCCGCATGATCCGCGCGAAGATGCCGGACGAGGCGCCGCCCCGGCTGGAGGTGGACGTCGCCGGCTATCGCGACCGCCAGATCGAGGCGCTTCGCGAAATGGCGCGGGGACTGATCGCCGAGGCGAAGGATTCGGGCGAGGAAGTTACGACCGACCCGCTCCCCGCGAGCGAGCGGCGGATCGTCCACCTCGAAGTGGCCGAGGTCGCGGGCATGGAAACGGTCACGATCGGAGACGGCTTCTACAAGCGCGTCGTGATCCGGCGCGCCTCCGCGGACGCCGCCGCCAAGGGCGACCGGTGACGACCGGTGGCAGACGACCCGGGCGACACCATTGTCGCGCCGGCGACGGCCCCTGGCGAAGCGGCCGTCGCCCTGATCCGCGTGAGCGGGCCGGCCGCCCTGGGGCTGGCCGCCCGCCACTTCCGCGGTAGCCGCTCGCCGGAAGAGTCTCCCTCCCACCACATCCTCTTCGGGCAATTCGTGGACGGCCGGGGCGATCCGGTTGACACGGTGCTCGTCTCGATCTTCCGCGCGCCGCGCTCCTACACGGGCGAGGACGTCGTCGAGATCTCTTCCCACGGCGGCGCCGTCGTTCCCGCCGCTATCCTCGACACGTTGATCCGCTCCGGCGCGCGTCCGGCGCGGCCCGGCGAGTTCACCGAGCGCGCGTTCCGAAATGGAAAGCTCGATCTGGCCCAGGCGGAAGCGGTCGCGGCGCTCGTGCGCTCGCGTTCCGATTCGGCGGCCCGCGCCGCCGGCGCCACGCTGGGGGGCGCGCTCTCGCGGCGCGTGGACCGTTTGGATGCCGCGCTGGTCGCGCTGCTCGCCGAGGTGGAGGCGCGCATCGATTTTCCCGCCGACGCGGGGGAGCCGCTGGACGCGGTGGCGCTGGCCCGGCGCTGCGGCGCGCTCGCGTCGGAGATCGAGGAGTGGGTGCAGGGGCTTCCCGGCGCGCGCCGGCGCGAATCGGGCCTCTCGGTCGTCTTGGCGGGGCCGCCCAACGTGGGCAAGTCGAGCCTCTTGAACGCGTTGGTGGGCTACGACCGCGCGATCGTGAGCGAGATCCCGGGAACGACGCGCGACACGGTGGAAAGCTCCATCTGGATCGAAGGCATCGAGCTGCGGCTGACCGACACCGCCGGACTGCGCGAGAGCCACGATCCGGTCGAGCGGCTCGGCATCGAGCGCACCGCGTCGGCGCTCGAGCGGACCGACCTCGCGGTCGTGGTGCTGGACCGCTCCGATCCGGAAGCGAGCGTGACCGCGCTGGGTTCGAGCGGGTCGCCGTCGCGGCCGGTCGTCGTCGCGTGGAACAAGGCGGATCTGGCTCGCGGCCGGGCCGCCATGGGCGGCCGCTGGGCGGGAACGCCGCTCGAAGGGCGCACGGTCCTCGCCGAAGTCGAGACGGTCGCGATCGCGCCGGCCGGTGCCGCGCCGCTTCGAAACGCGCTTCGCGACTCATTGCCCTCGATTCTCGGCGGCGCGGCGGGCGACGAGGTACCCGCGACGAGCGCGCGGCAGGAAGCCCTGCTCGCCGATGCGCTCGCGGCACTCCGCCGCGCGGAAGCGGGCCTGGCCGCGGACGAATCGTACGACCTGATCGCGGTGGATCTGACCGAAGCGCGCCGGAGCCTGGGCGAGATGGTCGGCCGCGGCGTGGACCAGGGCGTGATCGCGGCGGTGTTCGCGCGATTCTGCATCGGCAAATGAGCGGCGGGGCCGCCGTCGAGCATTGGGAAGGGAGCGGCGCCGGCGGAAACGGCGCCGGCGCCCGAACGCGATTCCCGATCCTCGTCATCGGCGCGGGTCACGCCGGTTGCGAGGCGGCCTGCATCGCCGCGAAGATGGGCGTCGAGGTGGGACTCGTCACGATGAGCCTCGATTCGATCGCCCACATGCCGTGCAATCCCGCCATCGGCGGACTCGCCAAAGGCCACCTGGTTCGCGAGATCGATGCGCTCGGCGGAATCATGGGACGCATGGCCGACCGCGCGGGCATCCAGTTCAAGATGCTGAACCGCGGCCGCGGCCCGGCGGTCTGGTCTCCGCGCGCTCAGGAAGACAAGGCGCTCTATCGCGCGATCGTCCGGGAGCATCTGGGGCGCACGCCGGCGATCACGCTCGTCCAAGCGCAGGTGGTCGGGCTGCTGGTGGCGGACGGGATGGTGCGTGGCGCGCTTACCGCGGACGGTCGAACGCTGGAAGCCCAAGCCATTGTGGTGACTCCAGGCACATTCCTGAATGGATTGCTGCACATCGGCGATCAAAGCATGCCGGGCGGACGGGTGGGCGAAGCGCCCGCGCGAGGGATCTCCGATTGCCTCGTGGACCTCGGCTTCTCCCTGGTCCGGCTGAAGACGGGAACGCCGCCGCGAATTCATCGCGACTCGATCGACTTCTCGCGCTGCGTCGAGCAGCCGGGCGACGATCCGCCGCGCCCCTTCTCGCACTTCACCGGCGCGCTCCAGGTCGACCAGGTGCTCTGCCACCTCACCGAGACGAACGCGGCGACGCACGATCTGATCCGGGCGAACCTGCACCGCTCGCCGCTCTACACGGGGAAGATCCGCGGCATCGGCCCGCGCTACTGTCCGTCGGTGGAAGACAAGGTCGTTCGGTTTGCGGAGAAGCCCGCGCACCAGATCTTCCTGGAGCCTGAGGGACGGAGCACGCACGAGTATTATGTGAACGGCCTCTCCACCAGCCTGCCGGAAGACGTGCAGCGGGCGATGTTGAAGACGATCCCGGGGCTGGAAGATGCGGAGCTACTGCGCACGGGCTACGCCGTCGAGTACGACTTCGTCCCGCCCACCCAGCTTCGCGCGACGCTCGAAACCCGTCCTGTACGCGGGCTCTACCTCGCGGGACAGATCAACGGCACGTCGGGCTACGAAGAAGCCGCGGCCCAGGGATTGATGGCCGGCATCAACGCCGCCTCGCGACTCGTGGGCAGGGACCCGTTCGTGCTGCGGCGCGACGAGGCCTACATCGGCGTCCTGATCGACGACCTCGTGACGAAGGGGACCGAGGAGCCGTATCGGATGTTCACCTCGAGCGCCGAACACCGGCTGCTCCTTCGCCAGGACAACGCGCCGGAGCGGCTCGCGCATCACGCGCGCGCTCTCGGGACGCTCGCGAGCGATGAGCTCGACGCGCTCGACGCTCGAGTGGTGGCACGGCGCGACGCCGTCTCGAGGCTGCGTGCCGTGCGCGGCTCCGGCTCCATCACCAATCGACCACACGAGACGTTGCCCGTGATGGACGAGATCCAGGAATCGGCGCTGATCGAGATCCGCTACGAGGGCTACATCGAGCGGCAGCGCCGTACGGTGGAACGCGCGTCCAGGAACGAGAGTCTCGGTATTCCCGAGGACATGATCGGACAGGAACTGAAGGGACTCTCGCGCGAAGCCCATGAGAAGATCGCCCGCTTCAAGCCCTCCACCGTGGGCCAGGCCTCACGGCTCCCGGGCATCTCTCCCTCGGACGTCGCCGTTCTGACGATCTATGCCGAACGAGAGCGCCGGCGCGGACCCCGCGCCACTCCCCGCTGAGCTGATTCCGGACTTCGAGCGCTTCCGGTCAGAGCTGTCCGCTGTTTCCCGGGAGGCGGCTTGGGCCGGCCTCTTTGGGGATCCTCGAGCCGAAGCCGGATGGCGCGAGTACGGCCGCCTTCTTCATGAGCGGTCGGCGGCCCTGGCTTTGATCGCCAAAGGCGACCGCGGCGAAGTGTTCACGAGACACATCCTGGACTCCCTGAATCCCGTCGCGCTGTTCGACACGCCGCCAGCCAGCCTGCTCGACGTGGGGAGCGGAGGCGGATTGCCGGGGATTCCGCTCGCCATCGCCTGGCCCGACGCTCGCGCGCTGCTGCTGGAGTCGCGCGAGCGGAAGGCAGGTTTCCTGGAGCTCGCGTCCCGCCAGCTGGGGCTGCGCCACGTGCGTGTCGCGTGCACCCGGCTCGAGGACCTCGAGAGCCAATGGCGCGAGGAGCGGGTGGAGGCCGTGTTCGTCCGCGCGCTGGGTGACCTGGATCGTGTGCTGGGCCTGGCCGCGGCCGTCGCCCGCCCCGGCGCGCGGTGGGTCTACTTTTTGGGCATGAGAGCCAGCGGGGAGGCGCTTCCCTCTGGGAGCCCGTTCGACCCGCGGATCGTCGAGGGTGTGTTCGGGGGAAGGCTGCTGACGGGAGTCTTCCCGGGCTAGGTTTCTCCGCAGGCCGGATCCCTCGCAGCCTAGGTCTCCCCGCAGGCTAGGTCTCCCCGCAGCCTAGGTCTCCCCGCAGCCTAGGTCTCCCCGCAGGCTGCTCCGCCCTGTCTGTCTCCCGCTGACTTTGTGGAAGGCCCTTCAGGACGAGCACCTTTTCGATGGTCAACCGCCAACCGGTCGGCCGCTTGTGCGCATGTTTCACGTGAAACATGGCCGCAATCTACTGCAAACATGTCCGTTGTCCCGGGGGCGCCGAAACTAACCGGCCAGTTTCACGGTGCCTGGGCTCGCCCGCGGGTCGAGTGAACATGCTTTAAAGCATGTCGCCGGGGATCAAGCCAACAAGCTTTGAAGCATGCCCTATATGACTCACCTGGGGTTTGCCCGGGCCGGCGCTACCTGGTCTCTGTCTCAGCGATCAAACGAACATGCCCCGGGGCATGTTGTCGTAGGGGCGTCCCGCTGCCACGGACAGCCGAACGTGCTTCAGGGCAGGCTAGGCATGTACTCGGTCAACATGCTTTGAAGCATGTTCGCTGGGTTTGGGAATCGATCCTCGCCCGCTCCGGAGTGGCGCGCTCGCCGGCTCTCCAAACATGCTTTGAAGCATGTTCGCTGGACTCGCCATGAGGCGTGCCCTGGCGGGTCCATCATGCTCCGCGGTTGAACGAACATGCCCTGGGGCATGCTGTCCTGGGCCTCCGGGTGAACATGCTTTAAGCATGTTGGTCTGATCCTCGCGGGACGCCCATCTGGAGTCAACTCGCCCCGGGGTGAGTTCAAATCTCATTCGACGGCGGGCCCCGAGCACCCGGCGCCCCAACACGCCCCCCACCCGTGAAACACCCACTTAGTTTCGGGCTCGCCGGGGCAACGCACAATTTCACAGCCAGATATGGCCATGTTTCACGTGAAACATGGAATCGCTGGCGCTCCGCCGGGTTCTCCCCTACACTGCGATCTCCCCGATTTGGACAACAAAACTTCGGTTCGTGGACAGGGTGGTGGTGCGATGCCAAGGACGGTAGCGGTGGCGAACCAGAAGGGTGGCGTCGGGAAGACGACGACCGCCGTGAATCTGGCGGCGGCGCTCGCGATGGCGCAGCGTCGGGTTCTCCTCATCGATCTCGATCCCCAAGGAAACGCAGGCAGCGGTCTCGGCTATCCCGGCGTGAAGGTGACGCGCGGGATCTATGACGTCCTGACCTCACACGCCACGCTGCGCGAGGTCCTGATGGAAACGGAAGTGCCCGGCCTCAGCCTGGTGCCTTCGGGCCAGCGGCTCGTGGGGGCGGAGGTGGAGCTGGTCGGCGTGGACCGCCGGGAGTACCGGCTCAAGGACGCGCTGCGCGAGATCGAGGGAGATTTCGATTTCGTACTCATCGACGCGCCGCCCTCTCTCGGCTTCCTCACGATCAACGCGCTGACAGCCGCACGCTCGGTGCTGGTGCCGGTCCAGTGCGAGTACTACGCCCTGGAAGGATTGAGCCACCTGCTCGGGGCGATCCGCCTCGTCCAGCAGGGGCTGAACCCCGAGCTTCAGATCGAGGGCGTACTGCTCACCATGTACGACAACCGCCTGAATCTGTCGCAGCAGGTGCTGGAGGAGACCCGGCGTTTCTTCGCGGAGCGCGTCTACCGAACCGTGATCCCCAGGAACGTCCGCCTCAGTGAGGCGCCGAGCTTCGGGAAGCCCGTCGTCATCTATGATCCGCAGTGTGTCGGAGCCACGAGTTACGTGAACTTGGCGAGGGAGGTGTTGGAACGTGGTTAGAAAAGCGCTTGGTCGAGGGCTCGAGGCTCTGATTCCCGCAGCGGTCGAGCGCGAGGTGCCGATCATCCCGGAGTCGCGGCCGCCGGAAGCCAGGGCCGCCGAGGCACGGCCCGGGGACGTTCAGCACATCCCGCTCGCGAAGATCGTTCGAAATCCCTCGCAGCCGCGAACGCAGTTCGATCCGTCTGCGATCCAGGAGCTCGCCGCCTCCATTCGCGAGCGCGGGGTCCTCCAGCCGGTGCTCCTCCGCCCCGCGGGCGACGGCTACCAATTGGTCGCCGGCGAGCGCCGCTTCCTCGCGGCGCGCGAGGCGGGCTTCGCCTCCATACCCGCGATCATCCGTCCCCTCACCGATCGCGAGTCGCTGCTCATCGCGCTGATCGAAAACATCCAACGCGAGAATCTCAACCCCATCGATGAAGCGCGCGCATACTACCGACTCGCAACGGAATACGGCCTTCAACACGAAGAGATTGGACAGCGCGTCGGCAAGGATCGTTCCACCGTTTCCAACGCGATTCGATTCAACAACTTGCCTGCCGATGTCCAGTCCCTCATGGAGTCGGGCGCGCTCAGTGCCGGCCACGGACGCGCGCTTCTCTCCCTCTCTACGTCGAAGCAGCAGAGCGACCTCGGAGCGTCTGCCGCGTCGCACGCCTGGTCCGTGCGCGATCTCGAGGAGCGGATCCGCCGCTCGGGCGCCCCTCGCGCCGCCAAGGCGCGCCGCTCTCCCCGCCGGGCTTTTTCCGCCGAGCTCATGGCCCTCGAGGACGAGCTCATGCGGGTGATGGGCGCCAAGGTCAGGCTCACGCGGCGCCGCGGCGGCTCGGGCAGCATCCTGATCGAGTACCATAATGAGGAAGAGCTCGAGCGGATCCTCGGCATGCTCCGGGACATCAGCCCGGCTGGCCACGCCTGAGCGGGCCACGCCTGAGAAGGATGCAACCTGGCCCCGCCTGCGCGTGTCCTACCGTGGACCGGGACGGCACATGAGAAACGCCGCTCCGAAAGCGCCCGCTCCCGGGTTTGTGGATAACTCGCCAAAACCGGTGGAAAACGTGATAATCGGCGCCGGCGCAAGGGCTTTGCAAACAGTAGACGATGAGAACGGGGCAGGTTATGCACAGAGGCCCAAAGTAGGCATACGGGCGCGGCTTTTCCCGCGACCGGGCCATTTCGACGCACACTGAGGAACCCTACATGACGCATTCGACCGCATCCGGCGACGTCCGGCTGCTCGAGGAGCTGAGTACCGCCCGGGGCGAGATCCTGACCGAGCTCAGGAAAGTGATCGTCGGGCAGGACGTGGTTGTGGAGCAGCTCCTGACCGTGCTCTTCGCCAACGGGCACTGCCTCATCGTGGGGGTTCCCGGCCTGGCGAAGACCCTGCTCGTCTCCACGCTGGCCACCATCCTGGATCTGCAGTTCAGCCGCATCCAGTTCACGCCCGATCTCATGCCCTCGGACATCACGGGCACCGAAATCCTCGAGGAGGAGGCGGGCACCGGGCACCGTTCCTTCAAGTTCATCCATGGGCCGATCTTCGCGAACGTGGTCCTGGCCGACGAGATCAACCGCACGCCGCCCAAGACGCAGGCCGCGCTTCTCCAGGCGATGCAGGAGTACCGGGTCACGGCGGGCGGCACGACCTACCCGCTCTCGCTCCCGTTCTTCGTGCTGGCGACGCAGAACCCGATCGAGTTCGAGGGCACCTATCCGCTTCCCGAAGCGCAGCTCGACCGCTTCATGTTCCACATCTCGGTCGGATACCCGAGCGACGTCGAAGAGGAGCGGATCGTCACCAACACCACGAGCGCCTACGAAGCGCATCCCAAGAAGGTGCTCTCGGTGGAGCGCATCATCGACCTGCAGCGCCTGGTGCGGCGCATTCCGGTCTCCGAGCACGTCGTGCGCTACGCCGTCCGGCTGGCGCGCGCATCGAGGCCCGGCGAGAACGCCGCGCCCTTCGTCAAGGACTGGGTCTCGTGGGGCGCGGGCCCTCGCGCGGCGCAGTATCTGGTGCTGGGCGCCAAGGCGCGCGCCGCGCTCGCGGGACGTCCGACGCCCAGCGCCGACGACGTGAAGGCCGTAGCACCCGCGGTGCTCCGCCACCGCATCATTCCCAACTTCACCGCCGAGGCGGACGGCATCTCCACGCTCGACATCATCGCCAAGCTCCTCGAAGCCACGCCGAGCGTCGACGGGAAGCACGCGTAGGCGGGGCGGCGCCCCGCCCGTGTGCCGTTCCATGCGTGAGCCCAGCCCTTCGCCGCACGAGGTGCATCCTTGAGCCCGGAGCGCGCCCGGGAGCGCACCCGCCTGCTCGATCCGCATTTCGTGTCGAAGCTCGCTCGCCTCGACCTGAAGGCGCGGCTCGTCGTGGAGGGCTTCCTGACGGGGCTTCACCGAAGCCCGTACCACGGCTTCAGCGTGGAATTCGCCGAGCACCGGCAGTACATGCCGGGCGATCCTCTCCGTCATCTCGACTGGAAGGTGCTCGCGAAGTCGGATCGCAAGTACCTGAAGCAATACGAAGAGGAAACCAATCTGCGCGCGTCCCTGCTCGTGGACACGAGCGCGAGCATGGGCTACGGATCGCACGGGATCACCAAGCTCGACTACGCGCGCCAGCTGGCCGCCGCGCTGGCCTACCTGATGCTCACGCAGAACGACGCGGTGGGGATGTTCGCGTTCGCGGCCGGGCGCGGCGAGCACATCCCCGCCCGCTCCACGATGGGGCATCTCCGTCCGCTCCTGGTCCTCCTGGACCGTCTCCAGCCGGGGGGCGCGACCGACTTCGCCGCTTCGCTCCATTCTCTCGCGGAGCGCCTGACGCGCCGCGGCCTCGTCGTGATCCTCTCCGATCTTCTGGACGAACCGGAGCGGATCGCGCAGGCGATCCACCATTTCCGCCACCGGAAGCACGAGGTGCTCGTCTTCCACATCCTCGACCCGATGGAGGTCTCGTTCGATTTCCAGCGCGAGGCCGTCTACGTGGATCTGGAGAGCGGCGAGCGGGTCACGACCCGGCCGCGCGAGCTGCGCTCCGACTATCGCCAGCGCGTGAGCGAATGGCGCGAGACGCTGCGGCAGGCATGCATCGAGAAGCGCGCCGACTACGTTCCCCTCACGACGGACCAGCCCTACGATCGCGCGCTCCTCGAGTATCTGTCGAAGCGCGCCCGTCTCCTGTGAGCGGCCGGCGCTGATGCCGACCCTCTCGTTTCTGAATCCCGCGTTCCTCTGGGCGCTGCCCGCGGCGTCGCTCCCGATCCTGATCCACCTGCTGAGCCGCCAGCGCCTGCCGGAAGTGCGCTTCCCCACGACGCAGTTCCTGCGCCAGCTGGAGCCGCGCGAGATTCGCCGCCTCCGGCTGCGCGAGATCCTGCTCCTCATCCTGCGCACGCTGGCGCTCCTCCTCTCCGTGCTCGCGTTCGCGCGGCCGTCGCTGGCGCCGCGCGGCGCCGTGACGCACGCGGCCGCGGCCGTGGGGATCCTCCTCGACGATTCGGAGAGCATGGCCGCGCTGGACGACCGCGCCCGTCCCCGCATGGAGGGGGCCGTGGCGCGCGCGCTCGCGATCGCCGATGCCGGCCGCGCCGGCGACGAGCTCTACCTGGCGCGCGCGACGCGGCCTGGGGAGGCGGAGATCGGCCGCGCGCGCGACCGCGTGCGCCTGCGGCGCTCCATCGAGCGGATCGAGGCCGAGCCGCTGCCGGCGCGCCTGGAAAGCTCGCTGCATTCCCTGCGCCTGGCTCTCGGGCGAAGCCCTCTCAAGGCCCGAGAGCTCTACGTGATCAGCGATCTTCAGCGGGCCAGTCTCACGCCGGAAGCGCGGCGCGAGATCACCGAGGCGGCCGCGGCGGGAATCCGGGTCATTCTCCTCCCCGTGTCCGAGGGCCGCACGCCCAACCACGCGTTCACCGCCGTCGATCCGGTCACGCGGCCCGGGCCCGAGGGGCGCGGGCTCGAGGTCCGGGCGCGGCTCGTGAATTACGCCGACGGCCCCTCCGATCGCCTCGCGCTCCGGGTTCGCCGCGGCGAGGCGCTGGTCGGAGGCGGCGACGCCGCGCTCAAGGGCGGGGAATCGCGATGGGTGTCGATGCCGCTCGAGCCCGGCGCGGTGAACGATCCGGCGATTCCCGTCGTCGCCGAGTCGGACGAAGACGCGCTGCCGCTCGACGATCGCTGGTATGCCGTGCTCGGGGCGCCCCGGCGGCTCCGCGTGCTCCGGATCGCCGAGCCGCGCGGTGCCGCACCCGCGCCGCGATTCGCCGCGCTCGCCCTGGACCCCTCGGGCGACGGCACGTCGGGCTTCACCGTCGAGACCGCCGGGCCCAGCGCTCTCCTCGGACTCTCCAAATCGCGCGCCGACGTCGTCGTGCTCGAGGACGTGGCCTCGCTCTCGGCCGACGCCGAGGCGAGGCTCAAAGGCTACGTGAAGGAAGGGGGCGGACTGGTCGTGGCCCTGGGCCCGCACGCCGATCCCGAGTACTACACGAAGCGGCTCTTCCCCGGGCTCGTGGACCTGACCCTGGCGGGACCCGACCGCTCGGCGGAGGGGACCTCGTTCGAGCTGCGCGCGCGCCTTCCGGGCCACCCGATCCTCGAGGGACTCGCCCTCGGCGTGGGTTCGCCGCTCACGCAGGCGCGGCTCTCGGGGATGATGCGAAGCCGCACGGCGTCGGCGCGCGCCGAGGTGGTCGTGCAGACCACGGGCGGCCTTCCGCTCGTCGTGGCGGCGCCCTCGGTCGCGGTCTTCCTCTCCTCCTTCGCCGACGACTGGGGCGACCTGCCGTATTCCGGCGCGTTCGTTCCCCTGGTGCGCGGGCTGGTTTCCTACGCCGCGCGCGCCTCGGAGAGCGAGCCCGGCTCGGAGCCGCGCGTGGGGGAGCGCCCGTTCGCGCGGCTCGAGGCAGCCCCTTCGGGAGCGGTCGTCGCGCGCGGGCCCGCGGGCTTCACCTCGCCGGCAGCCGTGGAGAACGAGGGGGCGGCGTTCCGCGCCGTCGCCGACGCCCCGGCCATGGCCGCGGGGTTCTACACGTTCGAGGCGGGTGGCAAGGCGCTCGCGACCGTCGCTCTGAACCCCGACCCGGTGGAGAGCGATCTGGCCGCGGTGCCGGCCGACTCGCTGAAAGCCGACGCCCGGGGGCCGAACGGAGCGCCCGTGCTCTCCATCGACAACCGCTCGGCGCTCGCGACCCGGCTGGGCGATACGCGGCGCGGGCGCGAGCTCTGGCTGCCGCTCCTGGTTCTCGCCGGGGTCTTTCTCATCGGCGAGATCCTTCTCGGCAGCGCCCGCGTCCTCGACCGTTAGAGCCATGAACGCCGTCCGCGAGCCCTCCCGAGAAACGAATCCCGGCGATCCGTCACCGGTGGCGGCCCGCCTGCTCGAGGCGGGCGGCACGCACCCGCGCATCCACGAGCTGGAGACGCGCCTGGACGCGGCCGCGCCCGGCGCCTCGATCCGGCTTCGCGGCGTCGCCGGGAGCGCCGGCGCGCTGGTCGCGGCCCTTCTCGCGCGGCGCCCGGGCACGCGCCTCGCGGTGATCGCCCCCGACCTCGACCGTGCCGAGGGATGGCACGACGACCTCTGCTTCTTCCTGGGCCCCGACCGCGTGGTCTTCATTCCGCCGCACGACACCGTCTCCTGGAGCGCGCAGGTCGCAACCGCCCCGGTGCGCGAGGACCGGATCCACGCCTTCCTGCGCCTGGGCGATCCCGATCCGCCCGTCGCGGTGATTCCGGCGCTCGCGCTCCACAGGCTTGCGCCCGCGCCCGACCGCATCCGCGCCCGCGCGATCACGGTGCGCGCGGGGCTTTCGATCGCTCCCGAGGCGCTGCTCCGTCGACTGGTGCTCGCCGGCTATCGCTCCGTTCCGGAGATCGGCGAGTCGGGGGAGGTGAGCCGCCGGGGCGGCATCGTGGACGTGTTCGGTCCGGGGCTGGACCATCCCGTGCGTCTCGAGTTCGACGGCGACACGGTGGCCTCGCTCCGCTCCTTCGACGTCACGTCGCAGCGCTCGACCGGCCCGATCGAGGAGGCGCGGTTGGCGCCCGCGCGCGAGCTGCTCTACGACGAGGACGTGGACGCGCGGCTCCGCCCCCTCGACGCGCCCGAGGCGCCGCGCACGGCCGAGACCGACCGGATCCGCGACCTCGTGGCCGAGGGAATCTACTTCGAGGGCATGGAATGGGCGGCGCCCCTCCTCGGCCTTCCGCTTGGCTCGGTGCTCGACCACCTCGCCCCGAACACCATCCTCTGGGTGGACGAGCCGGCGGCGGTGGAGCGCGAGCTGGAAGATGCCGAGCGCGAGACCGAGCGGCTGGAGGAGGACGCCCGCGTGAAGACGCCGCACCTGCCGCCGCGGGAAGCGCTCTTCGATTCTCCCGAACGCGCGGCCGGGCGGCTGGCCACGCGCCGCCGGGTGGAAGCGGCGCTCACCACGCGCGAGGGAGCCTCGCGCGGCGAGGCGATCGCCCTGGACGCGCGCCCGCAGCCCTCGTTCGGGCGAAAGCTCGATCTCCTGCGCACCGAGCTGAAGCGCCTGAGCGACCTGGGCATGACCCGCATGATCCTCTGCGACAACCGGGGCCAGGCCGAGCGGCTCGAGGAGCTCCTCGGCGGGGACCTGGGCGGCATCGACATCGGCGACCTGAGCGCCGGCTTCGTGCTCCCGGGCGCGAAGCTCGCCGTCTTCACCGACCACGAGATCTTCGCGCGCTATCGGCGGCGCCGCGCGCGGAAGCTCCGCCCCTCGGCGGCCGCGCTCCGCGAGCTCCTGACCCTCACGCCCGGCGACTACGTGGTCCACCTCGATCACGGCATCGGCGTCTTCCGCGGCCTCAAGCCGCTCACGCTGGATGGCCAGGAGACCGAGTGCATGCAGATCGACTACGCGGGAGGCGACCGCCTCTTCGTGCCGATCGGGCAGCTCGGGATGGTGGAGCGCTATTCCGCCGAGGAGGGACGCGCCCCCGCGGTCCATCGCCTCGGAGGCACCACGTGGGCGCGCGTCAAGGCGAAGACGCGGAAAGCGATCGCCGACATGGCCGAGACGCTGCTCCGCCACTACGCGGTGCGGAAGGCTCGCCCGGGGCGCGCCTTCGGTCCCGATACGCCGTGGCAGCGGGAGCTGGAATCTTCCTTCATCTATGAAGAGACTCCCGATCAGCTCCGCGCCATCGAAGAGGTGAAGAAGGACATGGAGGCGCCGCGCCCCATGGACCGCCTCATCTGCGGCGACGTGGGCTACGGCAAGACCGAGGTGGCGATCCGCGCCGCCTTCAAAGCGATCCAGGACGGCACGCAGGTGGCCGTGCTCGTGCCCACCACCGTGCTCGCGCAGCAGCACTTCACCACGTTCAGCGAGCGCTACGCCGACTATCCCGTCCGCGTCGACATGTTGAGCCGCTTCCGCTCGCCCAAGGAGCAGAAGGAGACGGTCGCGAAGATCGCAAGCGGCGAGGTGGATCTCGTGATCGGCACCCACCGCCTCCTCTCCAAGGACGTCGTCTTCAAGAACCTGGGTCTCGTGGTGATCGACGAGGAGCAGCGGTTCGGCGTCGCGCAGAAGGAGCGGATCCGCACCCTCGTCGAGACGGTGGACGTGCTCACCCTCACCGCCACGCCGATCCCGCGCACGCTGCACATGAGCCTTCTGGGCGCGCGGGACATGTCGGTCATGACCACGCCGCCGCGCGGACGCTATCCGATCCGGACCGAGATCGTGGAGATGAGCCAGGACGTGGTGCGCGAGGCCCTGCTCCGCGAATCCGACCGCGGCGGGCAGTCCTTCTTCGTGCACAACCGCGTGGAATCGATCGACCGGATCGCGCACTACGTGACCAGCGTCGTTCCCCAGGTCAAGGTGGTGGTCGCGCACGGGCAGATGAAGGACACGCAGCTGGAGAAGGTGATGGTGGAGTTCCTGGAGCGGCGCGCCGACGTGCTCGTCTCCACGATGATCATCGAATCGGGGCTCGACATCCCCACCGTGAACACGATGCTGGTGCATCGCGCCGACGCGCTGGGCCTGGCCCAGCTCTACCAGCTGCGCGGGCGGATCGGCCGCTCGCACCACCAGGCGTTCTGCCATCTGCTCGTCCCCGCGGGGAAAGTGCTGACCGAAGAGGCGGAGAAGCGGCTCCGCGTGATCGCCGAGCACGAAGAGCTGGGTGCCGGCCTCATGATCGCGATGCGCGACCTCGAGATCCGCGGTGCCGGGAACCTCCTCGGTCCCGAGCAGCACGGGCACATGCTCAGCGTCGGATTCGACCTCTACTGCCGCATGGTGGACGAAGTCGTGCACGAGCTGCAGGGCGAACCGGTGGACCGCCGCCCCGAGCCCGAGGTCTCGAGCCCGCTTCCCGCCTTCGTGCCCGACGAGTACGTCGAGGATCGGGACGAGAAGCTGGACGTCTACCGCCGCATGGCCGCGCTCTCCACGCTCGAGGCCCTGGAGGCGCTGCGCGCCGAGCTTCGGGACCGCTTCGGGCCGGCGCCCGTGGAGGTGGAGCACCTGCTGGCCCTGAAGGGGCTTCGGATCCTGGGCAAGGAGGCCGGGGCGGACCGCCTCCGGATCGGCCGCGACCGCATCGAAATCGAGCTGCGCGAGCCGCTTCCCCGCGAGCGGATCATGGCGCTCGTGCCCGAGGTGCCGGTCCCCATCGAGTTCGCCTCCGGGGCCAGGACGCTGAGGATCCGGAAGCCCGGCGACCCCGTGCCCTTGGCGACAAAGGTGTTGCGGGCCCTGGCACCCGTTGATAGCGTTGCGCGCCTGCCTCTTCCGGCGGCCGGAAGGTGAACTCCGGGGCGCCCTCCGGGGTACAGAGGGAGAGCAGCGCCACCGAGGAGACTCGCCGCCACACGTCCCTATGATTCCTGAGACCGAAAAATCCACGCCCCGGCGGTCGCTTGGGCCCAGCCGGACGGCTGCCGCGCGTGCCGCGGCCGCCCTGTTGGCCCTGATCGCGCTGGCGGTCCCGGCGCCCGGACCGGCCCGCGCGGCTGCGCCGCCGTCCGCGCGCGGCCCGATCGCGACGGTGGGAGACCGGACCGTGGACGCCCTGGACATCCAGAGCGCGGCGCTGGTCCTGGGACAGGACCCCCTGCGCAAGACGAACCCCGCTCTCTGGCGGCGCATGCTGCTCGACCGCTGCGTCGACCGCGAGCTGCTGGCCATGGAGGCCGAGAAGCGCGGGATCGGGCGCGACCCGGCGATCCGGCAGCGGATCGCGGAGCGGGAATACGCGGCGCTCTTCCAGGCGGTCTACCAGCGCGTCCTCGTGCCGACGCTCGACGTCACCCCCGCCCAGATGGACAGCCTCCAGAAGACCGGCCTCTACCGGATGGTGGACCTCTACTACATCCTCCTCCGCGACGACGCCGCCCAAGGGAGGCGCAAGGAAGCGGAGACGATCGTGGAGCGCCTCCGGGCCGGCGGACGGTTCGATTCGGTCGCGGTCACGAAGAGCGGACACCCCTCGCGCGGAAACGGCGGGCATTTCGGCGCCGTGCTCGCGCGCGACCTCGACCCCTCGTCCTACGCGGCGTCCCGCACGGCGAAGCCGGGAGACATCCTCGGCCCCTATTCGGGCCCCTACGGACACGAGATCTATAAGGTAGGGGGCTTCCAGACGCTCTCCCCCGACTCGATCCGCGCGATCGTGCGCGTCGAGCGCACGCGGAACGTGATCCGCGACTATCAGGCGCGGCTTCTGGCCCAATACCACTTCCTGCTCGAGCCCGAGGTGGTGCGGCCGATCCTCTTCGCGATGGCGAGCGAGACGCCCGATTCGCTCCTGGCCTCCATGAGGCCGGACGGGACGCGGCCGCGGATGGGCGCCCGCCCCGAGATCGGCGTGATCGCGCGGGTGGACGGGGATTCGCTGACGCTCCCCGACCTGCTGCGCGAAACGCATCCCGCGCCCGGCGCGAACGGCCGGATCCGGATCCGCGACGGCGATGCGCTGCGCGACCTGGCCTCCGAGGCGCTCTTCCGGCGCCTTCTGGTGCGCGACGCCAAGGAGCGCGGCCTGGCCAGCGATCCGCGCGTGGCGCGCGAGCTGCGCCTGATCCGCGAGGGCACCGCCGTGACCGCCATGATCGCGGCCGAGCGCCCCGCCGATCCGGGAACGCCGGAGCTTCGGGCCTGGTTCGAGGCGCACGCCGCGCGCTACCGGCGTCCCGCGGCGCGACGCGCCCGTGTGGCCGTGTTCGCCAGCCAGGACAGCGCCATGGCGGCGCTCCGCTCCTGGAACGGGGTCGGGATCTCCGACTCGTCGCTCCAGGCGCTTCGGTTCGAGGAGCAGCCCCGCGCGACGGAGTCGACGCTCTACCCGCAGCACGCGGCGACGCTGCCCTTTTTCGACGCCGATTCCGATCCGCTCGGCATCGCCGTACGGCATCTCGATCCCGGCATGACGTCGCCGGTGGTGCGGACCGCGCAGGGGTACGCGATCGCGCACGTTCTCGCGCGCGAACCCGCGCGCCCCATGACCCTGGACGAAGCGATCGACCGCGTGCGCCGCGATTGGCGCGAGGAGAAGGAAAACGAATGGGTGCTGAGTCAGTTGGAGCGCATGCGGGCGCAAACGCCGGTGCGGGTCGTGCCGTCCCGGCTGCAGGCGGTGAAGCTCTCGCCGGCCCCGGCAGCCACGGGAAGCTTGGGAGCGGTGGCCGGAAACGAGGGGGGCCGATGATCCGGCGCTCCCTGATCCCCGCGCTCGCGTTCGCCGCGTTGGCCGCGGCGGCGCTCGCCGGCGGACCGACGGGAGCCGCCGAGCGGATCGCCGCGATCGTGAACAAGTCGGTCATCCTCTCCTCGGACGTCGACGACCAGACGCAGCAGGCCGCGGCGCGCTTCAACGTCGATCCCTCCGACAGCGCGTCGATGAAGAAGCTGCGGAAAGAGGTCCTGGACCAGCTGGTCGAGAAGCAGGTGATCCTGGCCGAGGCCACGCGCCTGGGGGTCGTCGTGCCGCCGAAGGACGTGAACGAGGCGGTGAACCAGGAGATCGAGCAGCTCAAGGAGCGCCTCGGCGGCGCTCAGGCCTTCCAGGCGGCGCTCACGCAGGAAAAGACGACCGAGGCCGCGCTCCGGAAGCGCTACGAGCCGGACGTGAAGGACCAGCTCGTCATCATGCGCACCGTGGGCCGCGAAGTGCAGAACAAGGTCACGGTGACCGACGCCGAGGTGCGCGCCTACTACCAGGCGAACCGCGACTCCATCGCGAAGAAGCCGGAGTCGCTCAAGCTGGCCCACATCCTCGTGGCGTTCGAGCCCGATTCCCAGCAGGTGCGCCGCGCGCGCGTGCGCGCCGACAGCATCCGCAACGTCCTCGCCAAGCCCGGGAAAGCGGCCACGTTCGCCGACATGGCGGCGCAGCTCTCCGACGACCCGAGCGGCCGGCGCGGGGGCGATCTGGGCACCTTCGGCAAAGGGGACATGGTCCCCGAGTTCGAGGAGGTCGCGTTCGCCTTGAAGCCGATGGAGATCTCCAATCCGGTCCGGACCCGCTTCGGCTATCACGTGATCCAGGTGCTCGAGCACTTCCCCGCCACCGACAGCACCGAGGAGCGGGTGCACGCGCGCCACATCATGATCGCGACCAAGCCGTCGCCGGCCGACGAGGAGCGCGCCCGCACGCGCGCGCTCGCGCTTCGCGACTCCCTCACGCACGGCGCCGATTTCGGGACGCTCGCGCGCAAGTATTCGGCCGACGTGGCCACCAAGGACTCCTCGGGCTATCTGGGCGAGATCCCCGTGCCCAGCCTGCCCCCCAACATGCGCGAGGTGCTGACGGCGCTCAGGGAAGGGGAGATCTCCACGCCCTTCAAGCGCGACGCCGGCTACCACATCTTCAAAGTGCTGGGCCGCAGTCCCGAGACGGAGTACAAGTACGAGGACATCAAGGACGACCTGAAGAAGGTCGTGACGAACCGGAAGCTCGAAGAGGCGTACCGGC
>DASSLZ010000214.1:0-9247 GCA_035689165.1 Candidatus Eiseniibacteriota bacterium
TCGCGCGCCGCCTCGAGCAGCTCGCGGAGCGGCCCCACCCGCAGTTCCGGCACCTCGGTCAGCGGGTCCTTCCCCTCGCGGAACTGCACGGTGGCCAGGTCGGCGTGGCGGCGCGACTTCTCGAGCTGATCGGCGGCGAGCGAGGCGCGCTCGCGCTCGTGCACCAGCTCTTCCGAGGCGGCGCGGCGTGTCTCGACGCTGCCCGAGAGGAGGGCAACCACGACGGCCCCGAAGATCGCGGCCACCACGGCGGCGGCAAAACCCATCGCGCCGGGCAGGAAGTGTCCGACCAGTCCCGCCACCAGGGCGGCGATGAACGCGGCGATCGAGAACGGCGGCGCGGAGGCGGCCGGCGCGGGGTGGGAGGCCGGCGGCGCGGTCTCATGCAGGGACGTCACGCGCGGTGTCGGAGCTGCGGACGATTCCTCGTGCGGCGCCGGCTTGAAAGGCGGATGCGTCTCCTGCGCTGCAGCGCGGCGGCCTTTGGCCTCAGCGGTCATCGTCACCTCTCCTCGATCGAATCGGAATCGGAACCCGCCGCGACCGGAGGCATCACGGCGTCGAAAATGGACCAGCAGCGGAGGCAGTGGATCCGCTCCGCGCCGGCGAGATACACCGAGCCGATGACCGCGGCCAGCTCTCCGTCGGCGATCGACTCGTCGGACTCCTTGATCTCACGCCCTGGCCACAGCCGGGGCATCGACGGAATCAGGAGGGCGAAGCGTTCGGTCCCGCGCGACAGCACCACGCCGTAGCGCGGCGCATCGCCCGTGGGTCCCGACACGCCGAGCCATTCGCAGAGATCCACGACCGGCACCATCGTGCCCCGAAACGCCGTCACGCCCGAGACCGCGCCGCTTCGGCGCGGTAGCGGCGCGATGTGATCGGCTTCGATCAAACCAGCCACGTCCTCGACCGGAACGCCGAAGAGAATCTCGCCGACCGGAAACGCGATGAGGCCGCGCGTGCCCAGGGCCGTGCCCGATTCGCGTCGCAATCCACCTCCGTATGTAGGACGGCTGTCACTGCTGCGAAAAGGCAAAGAGCGTGCCGCGGTGATGGCTCGGCGTCGCGTCGCAAGTCGCTGCCGCGCTTCGCGTCGGAGCGCCCGTCCGGAGCGTCGCGTAAAGCCGAGACCAATTTCCGTGCGCCTCGCTTCGTGCGTGTCGCAATTCCTTCCGCAATTCGCAACCCGCCCACTCATCGTCGCAGCGGGTGGTTACACCCGACCCTTCGGCTGAAAGAGGCCACATCTGGAGTCAAAACGTCGCGCCTCGGGGAGGTGTCGTCTTTCCTTACGGTTTACGAATCGATTGCGGCGGAGAGGGTTGCGGCCGTATGACCCTCCCGCCTCCTATTCGGCACGGAGGGTGCATAACACATCGTCGTCACGCGGCGAGGCCGCGCGGCAGGAAGTGACCAAAGAGTGGGGTGGTCCGGAGAGGGAGGCGAGCCATGACGGCAGCCCGTAAGATTCTAGCGAGTAAGACGAATCCCAGGAAGGTTCGGCCGACCGCGTATGTGGTGATGAACTGCCTCCTCCTGACGAAGGCGGAAGGCACGCCGCAGAACGGCGACCCGCTTCCTCAGGAGGACGTCGACGGGTATCTCGCCGCGCTCAAGGATCAGCTCGAGGCGCAGGTGCCGTTGCCGCCGGAGCGTAGCCGGCTCCTTTCACGGTACGACGTGGCGGCGTGGCGGCGGCTGGCGAGCGCGCATCGCGGCTCTCTTCGCTACCTCATCTATCGAACGCCGGAGGATCTCCTGCTCATCTCGGTAGGATCCTTCGAGCAGACCGGGCCGTACGTCCCGAACCGGCGCGAGGGGTTGCTGCCGGGGGAAGAGGCGGACGTCGGCCGGAGCCCGAACTGGTACCACTTCTCATACACGTACGGTGAGCTCCTCGAGAACCCCGGGCAGACGCTGAGCGCGGTGCTCGAGAAGCTGACGGTGAGCCTGGAGCGCTACAACAAGATGCTCTCGCACATGCGCGGCGAACACTGGAGTCTCGCCAAGCGGTTCAAGAAGGCGCAGGTGACGAGGCTCTCGCGAACGGTGGACGAGGACGCGCGCGACGAATCGCTGCGCGTGATGCAGGACCGGCTCCTCGACGCCTACGGCGAGTGGAAGCGCACCGGCGAGCGCCGGCACCTGGACGAGATCCGGGGCCTGGCCCGCGAGATCCGGCTCCTCGCACCCGACTTCCAGTTCTCGCTCCCGAGCGGAGGCGACGCCTAAGCGCCCCGACAGAGAGCGGCAAGATCCCCCGCGCGCCCTTCGGTTCCCCCGACCCGAACACTCCGGAGGGCGCGCATCCCCATGTCAGCCCGGCCCGCAGGCCGGGCTGACTCCTGTTCAGTAGAAATGAAGCCTCGCAGCTTCAGGTGAGCAACCTCAGTCGAGTCGATACAACACGTCGGGTAGTCCCACCTGATTCCCCGTCCCATCACCAAACTTGGCTACCGAGAACCCCCGCGCCTCATAGAACTCGCGAGCCCGCTCATTGCTTTGAAACGCATACAACCACACCGGCGCCCGCAGAATCGCAAGCGCATGCTCTAACAACGCGGTCCCGACTCCGCGTCCCACAGACTCCGGCGCCACGTACAGATGGTCGATCCATCCTCCCTCGCCGTCCTCGGAGATGGCCATCATCGCGATCACCGCATCATTCTCGGTCGCGACGAAGACGCGCTTCTGCACCATGACGCTTTTCGCGATCCAGGCGCGGACCTGGTCGTCGGTGTGGCCGATGGGGATGTCGGGCATCAGGGTTTTCCAGGAGTGGAGGAAGACGTTGGCAATGGCGTCGGATTCGTTGGGGCGGGCGGGGCGGATGGTGGGGGCCATGAATTGGAAACTGCGGGCGGGTTAGACGAAAGAACAGGAGTTAGTCCGGCTGCGGCCGGACTGACATCTAACGTATTTCGTAATTCGGCGCTTCCTTCGTAATCGTCAAATCATGCGGATGGCTCTCGCGGAGGCCGGACTGCGTGATGCGGACGAAGCGGGTCTGGGTGCGGAGTCCCTCGATGGTGCCGACGCCACAATAGCCCATCCCGGCACGCAGGCCGCCGATGAGCTGGTAGATCACGTTGGCGACCGGACCCTTGTAGGGCACGCGGGCCTCGATTCCCTCGGCGACCAGCTTCTTGAGATCGCGGACGCCCTCCTGGAAGTAGCGATCGCCGCGGCCGGAGGACATCGCGGACAGGGAGCCCATACCTCGATAGACCTTATAGGTCCTGCCTTCCAGGAGCAGCGTCTCCCCGGGACTCTCCTCGGTGCCGGCGAGCAGGTTTCCGAGCATCACCGAGTGCGCCCCCGCGGCCAGCGCCTTCACCAGGTCGCCCGAGTACTTGATGCCGCCGTCGGCGATGATCGGGATGCCGGCCTTCGCCGCTTCGTTGGCGCACTCGAGCACCGCGCTGATCTGCGGCACGCCCACGCCAGCCACTACGCGCGTCGTGCACGCGGAGCCGGGACCCATCCCCACCTTCACGCAGTCGGCGCCCGCCCGGATCAGGTCGCGCGCCCCGTCGGCGGTGGCCACGTTCCCCACGATGAGCTGGAGATTGGGATGGGCGTTCTTCACGGCGCGCGTCGTCTCGATCACGGCCTTGGAGTGGCCGTGGGCGCTGTCGATCACGACCACGTCCACGCCCGCGCGAACCAGCTCGGCCACCCGCTCGTTCGCGTCCTGGCCGACGCCGATCGCGGCGCCCACGCGGAGCCGGCCCAGATGGTCCTTGCAGGAGCGCGGGTAGCGGATTCGCTTCTGGATGTCCTTCACGGTGATCAGGCCGCGGAGGCTGTACTGGTCGTCCACCACCGGGAGCTTCTCGATCTTGTGCGTGTGCAGGATCCGCTCGGCTTCCTCGAGGGTCGTGCCCACGGGCGCCGTGACGAGGTTCTCCTTGGTCATCACGTCGCGCACCTTGAGATCGGGGCTCTTCACGAAGCGGAGATCGCGGTTGGTGAGGATGCCGACGAGCCGCTTCCCTTCGGTGATCGGGACGCCGGAGATCCGGAATTTCTCCATCAGCTCGAGCGCGCGGGCGATCGGCACGTCGGGCGGCAACGTGATCGGATTCACGATCATGCCGCTCTCCGAGCGCTTGACCTTGTCCACTTCCTCCACCTGCTCGAGCACCGGGAGGTTCTTGTGGATGATCCCCAGGCCGCCCTCGCGCGCGATGGCGATGGCGAGCGCGCTCTCGGTCACGGTGTCCATCGCCGCGCTGACCACGGGGGTGTTGAGCGTGATCTCGCGGGTGAGGAGGGTGCTGGTGTCGACGTCGCGGGGGTGGACTTCGGAGTAGCCGGGAAGCAGGAGGACGTCGTCGAACGTGAGCGCGTAGTCCACCGGCATGCGCTCCGGCGCGGTCTCCGGCCGCACGCTGGGTGCGAACTTCTCGCCGGGCGCCGCGAAGGTCCTCATACGTTACTCCGGTAGTCCGGTATCGATCCGCTCCGTGAGCGTGAAGTAGAACGTGACGCCCAGGCGGATCTGCGCGTAGCTCTTGTTCCCATTATAACCGCTCGGAAAGTCGGCGGTGTTCTGGGCAAAGATGTGGTGGTACACGGCGTCGGCGGTCGTGCTGATGTGCTTGGACATCGTCCGCTCCACCCCGACCATCCCGTAGAAGCCGGGATCGGCCCGCCGGAACCGCTCGAACGTGCTCGGGTCCTTGGCGGCCCCGAGGTCCTTGGACTGGATCGACCAGACGTAGAGCCCGCCTCCGGCTCCCACGTACGGACGCATCGTCCTCCCTTCGTGAAGCAGGTAGCGGAGCCCGCCCGTGATCGGCACCGCGCTCTCCAGCCAGAACCGATTGTCGTCGGTATCGAGCCGGTTCCACGCGTAGCCCACCGTCACGTCGCCCCAGACGTGGCTGCCGAAGACGTAGGAGAAGATCAGGTCCCCCGAGAAGCGCGGCTTGGTGCCGTCGGAGAGCGGCTGGTTGTTGGTCAGGCTGAGCGGCGTGTTCGCCTCGCTGCCGAACTTGGACAGCCCGCCACGGAAGCCGATCCCGCCGAAGCCGGTGAGATCGTCCGCGGTTGCCGTCAGAGGTAACGCGATGACCAGGAGGGCCAGCAGCCCTCCCACGACAGTTCGAGACATGAGTGTTGGAAGCTCCCTTGGGTGGCGGGCGGGGTCACCCGGCCAGCCGGCATGTGGTCGTGGTGACGGCAGTTTAGGGGAGCCCACGAGACGTGTCAATCGCGCCCCCCGCCGCGTCGAAGCGCGTGCGCGGGCTTCGAACGGTCGCGGCGCGGCGCCGGCCGCCTTGACAGAAACCGGGGCCCCCGCCTACTGTTGCTGCCCCGAGGTGGCGGTGTAGCTCAGCGGTAGAGCAGGGGAATCATAATCCCTTGGTCCGGGGTTCGAATCCCTGCGCCGCCACCAGTTTGCCCGCAGTGCCCCAATGACACTCTGACAGTGACACCCGCCATGCTGTCAGGAGACCTCCGCGTCACAGTTCCCGTGTTAAGGGCCTCTTAACCGAATCCCCAACGACTTAGCCCAGCTTCGGTGCTGGCACGCCTCGTGCCGTCCATCCCGTCTGAATCCCGATCGCAAATCCCCCCGCGGGCTCGCGCGAACGTTCCGCGAGAGGTGTATGGGGGCGGAACAATCGTGCGGCCTGACAGGTCGCGGAAGGGATTCCTGTTTGAGGGGACGTGCAGCCGGCTGCCCCCGGTCGTCTGCGCGTGCAGGGCTCCGAGGTGCGGCGACGGGAGCCCTCGCGTGCTCAACCGCCGCGGGAACATGCGCCTGGCGCATGGCAGTGGAGGTCTCGTGAGGCTGCATCCATGCATCAAGCCGGTGTTGCGCTGGAGCGGGGTCGCCTTGACGGCGGCGATCATCCTGGTCCTCGGAGCGTCGGCTGGAGCCCAATCCGTTCTCGATCCGCTGTCCCTGGCCAAGTACGTCGACCCTCTGCCGATTCCGGCCGCGATCGACGCGACCATGCCGGGCAGCTCCTTCGAGATCGGCGCCTACCAGATCCAGCAGAAGCTTCACCGCGACCTGCCGCTCACCACGGTGTACGGCTACGGCCTGACCGAAGCGACGGCGACCTATCCGGGCCCGACGATCGTGGCGCGGCACAACGTGCCGATCCAGATCCGGTGGACGAACCATCTCCCGATGACGCACATCCTGGACTACGCGATCGACCCGACCCTCATGAGGGCCGAGACCTCGACCGGCGTGCCGATCACGACGCACGTTCACGGCGCCGAGGTCGAGCCGCAGAGTGACGGCGGTCCGAACACCTGGTTCACGAAAGATTTCGCGGAGACGGGGCCCGACTTCACGAGCCAAGTGCACACGTACGTCAACACGCAGCTCGCGTCGACGATCTGGTACCACGACCACGCGTTCGGCTACACGCGGCACAACGTGTACGCGGGACTCGCGGGCTACTACCTGATCACCGATCCCGGCAATGAGCCGCCGGGGCTGCCCGAGGCTCCCTACGACATGGGCCTCGCGATCCAGGACCGCATGTTCACCACCGACGGCCAGCTGTGGTATCCGAACGAGGGGGTGACCTCCGTTCATCCGAAGTGGATTCCCGAGTTCTTCGGGAACGTCATCCTGGTCAACGGAAAGGTGTGGCCCTACCTGAACGTCGAGCCGAGGAAGTACCGCTTCCGCATGCTCAACGGCTCGCAGGCGCGCTTCTACAGCCTGGCTCTGCTGGAGCGGGTGGGCAGCACACCGGGACCGGCCTTCTACCAGATCGGGACGGACGGCGGCTATCTCGCCGAGCCGGTGCTCCTGAACGACCCGGCCAACGTCCACTCGCCGCGGCTCGTGATCGCGCCGGGCGAGCGCGCCGACGTGGTGATCGACTTCTCGGCCTACGCGCCGGGAACCGAGTTCCTCCTGCGCAACACGGCGAAAGCTCCCTATCCGATGGGTGACGCGCCGGACGGACAGACCACCGGACAGATCATGCTCTTCCGGGTGGTTCCCTCCACGGGTCCGGACAACAGCGTGATCCCGCCGGCGCTCGCCACGGTGAACCGCCTCACCAATCCGACGGTGACGCGCACGATGACGCTGAACGAGAGGCTGCTGGGCGATGATCCGCTCGGCGCGCTCCTGAACGGGATGCCCTACGACGCGCCCGCGACCGAGTATCCGGTGCTGGGCACGACCGAGATGTGGGAGATCGCGAACCTGACCGGCGACACGCATCCGATCCACCTCCACCTGGTGCAGTTCCAGCTGCTGAACCGCCAGAAGCTGAACGCCCGCCGCTACCAGATGGCGTTCGACGCGGCGAATCCAACACTTCCCTCCCAAACGTACGTCCCCGTGCCGGTGGGGCCCTATCTCAAGGGCAAGCCGACGCCGGCCGACGCGAACGAGCGCGGGTGGAAGGACACGTTCCGGATGAACCCGGGCGAGGTCACGCGCGTGCTGGTGCGCTGGGCGCCGCAGGATGAATCGCCGTCGTTCGCGTTCGACGCGACCGCGGACCCGGGATACGTCTGGCACTGCCACATTCTCGAGCACGAAGAGAACGACATGATGCGGCCCTTCCACGTCGTCGCTCCGGGCGCGGCGACGGCGGGCGGCGCTTCGGTCAACGCGGCTCCGGCGTTCGCGCCGGCTTCCCTGCCCGGCGGCACGGTCGCGTTCCGCGCTTCGAACCCCGCGCTGGAAGGCTCGAATCTCCGGTTCAGCCTGACGCGCGCGGGATCGGTGGCCCTGGATCTCTTCTCGGTCGCGGGACGGCACGTCGCCACGCTGGCCTCCGGCTGGTACGAGGCGGGCGACCACGACGTCTCCTGGACGGCGCGCGCCACGTCGGGCGAGCCGCTCGCGAACGGCGTCTATGTCGTGCGGTTCCGCGGCGACGGCGTCGAGCGCGCGCAGAAGATGGTGCTGGTGCGGTGATTCTCATGGGGAGGCCCCGCCGGCGCGGGGCCTCCGCTTCTCCCCGACGCACGAGCGCACGACGATGAACCCACGCTTCGCCCGGACTTCCGCTCTCTTCCTCTCCGCGGCCGCCGTTCTCGTCGCGGCGCCGGCCTCGGCTCAATTCACCGCGCTCACGAAGGCACCGCTCGGCGACCGGGGCTCCGCGTTCGGCGTGGCCTGGGCCGACTACGACCTGGATGGCGACCTCGATCTCTACCTCACGGAGGACGGCCCGAACCTCCTGCTCCGGAACGACGGCGGCGACAACTTCACGGACGTGACCTCGCCTCCGCTGGACGAGGGAGGAAATGGGAGCGCC
Source organism: Candidatus Eiseniibacteriota bacterium (assembly GCA_035689165.1). Lineage (GTDB taxonomy): Bacteria > Eisenbacteria > RBG-16-71-46 > SZUA-252 > SZUA-252 > DASQJL01. The sequence continues at coordinate 8,262 of DASSLZ010000214.1, forward strand.
GCGGTGTGGGGCGACTACGACGGCGACGGCGACCCCGACCTCTACCTCGTGAACTTCAACTCGCCGAACCATCTCTATCGAAACGACCGCGCCGCCGGGTTCACCGACGTCACGGCCGGGCCGCTCGGGACGAACGGCCCCGGCCAGAGCGCCGCCTGGGCCGACGTCGATGGCGACGGCGACCTCGACCTGTACGTCGTGAACTACGGAACGCCGAACAAGCTGTTCCGGAACGACGGCCCGTCGGGTTTCGTGGACGCGACCGCGGGCCCGCTGGCGGACGCCGGGTGGGGGCTCGCCGCATGCTGGGGCGACTACGACAACGACGGCGATCCGGACCTCTACCTCACCAACGACGGTCCGAACCGGCTCCTGCGCAACGACGGCAACGGGGTCTTCACCCGGATCGCCGGCGTCTATATCGAGGACGGCGGCCCGGGTCAGGGCGCGGCGTGGGGGGACTACGACAACGACGGCGACCTCGACCTCTACGTCGCCAACTACGGCACCCCGAACAAGCTCATTCGCAACGACGGCGGGAACGTGTTCACCTGGATCACGGCGGGGCCCCTGGGCGACACGAGCAACAGCACCGGCGTGGCGTGGGGGGACTACGACAACGACGGCGACCTGGATCTCTACGTCGCCAACTACGGCCAGCCCGGGAAACTGCTGCGCAACGACGGCGGCGGCGTCTTCACGGCGCTCACGGGCGGGCCGCTGGGCGACGCCGGGAACGCGACCGGAACGGCCTGGGCCGACTACGACGGAGACGGCGACCTCGATCTCTACGTCGCCAACGACGCCACGGGGAGCCGCCTCCTCCGGAACGACCTCGCCTCCTCGAATCACTGGCTGGAGCTGACCCTGGTCGGTCGCATCTCCAGCCGGGACGCGATCGGCGCTCGCGTGCGCGTCGCCACGGGCTCGCTGAAGCAGATCCGCGAGGTCTCCGGAGGATCGGGCTACATGTCGCAGGACTCTCC
>DASSLZ010000215.1:0-4037 GCA_035689165.1 Candidatus Eiseniibacteriota bacterium
CGTCGCCCAGGCGGCCGTGCGCTGGAGCGTCGGCCGCGCCACGACCGAAGCCGAGATCGACTACGTTCTCGAGACGGTCCCCGCCGTCGTCCAGAAGCTCCGCGCCGCCTCGCCCACGTTCGCGGCCTGAGGCGGCCCTCCGGATGAAGCCCGACCTCCCCGCGTCGAAGCGCACCGTCCTCGTCGCCATGAGCGGCGGGGTGGACTCGTGCGTGGCCGCGGCCCTCCTCCACCGGGCGGGGCACACCGTCATCGGCGTCACCATGAAGCTCTGGTGCTACGCCGAGGGGCCTTCCCCCGCGCGCGGCTGCTGCACGCTGGACGCGATCGACGACTGCCGCGCGGTCGCGCGGAAGATCGGCTTCCCCCACTACGTGCTCGACCTGGAGGACGATTTCCGGGAGCACGTGATCGAGGACTTCGTGGGGGAGTACCTGGCGGGGCGAACGCCCAATCCCTGCGTGCAGTGCAACAACTGGCTCAAGTTCGGCGAGCTGATGCGTCGTGCGGACCTGCTCGAATGCGATCTCGTGGCTACGGGGCACTACGCGCGCCGCGGCCTGGACGCCGACGGGCGCGCCACGCTCCTGCGCGCGGTCGACGGCACCAAGGACCAGTCGTACGTGCTCTGGGGCCTCACGCAGGCGGCGATCTCCCGTGCGCTCTTTCCCCTGGGGACGATGACCAAGGAAGAAGTGCGCAAGGCCGCGCGCGAGCTCGGGCTTTCGGTCGCCGACAAGAAGGAGAGCCAGGACATCTGCTTCGTCGAGGGGAAGCGCTACGTGGACTTCCTGCGGCAGCGCTATCCCGAGCGCCTGGCCGCCTCCCCGGCGGGCGAGGTGAGGGATGCCGCGGGCCGCGCGCTCGGCCGCCACGACGGCGTGCACGGGTTCACGGTCGGGCAGCGCCGCGGCGTGAACGTCGCCGCGGGGCGCCGTCTCTACGTCACACGCATCGAGGCCGGCACGGGGACCGTCGTCGTGGAGGAAGAGGCGGCCCTCTACCATCGCGAGGCGCGGATCGGCCGGGTGAACTATCTCTCCGGCACGGTCCCGGAGAGCACGATCGAGGGCGCGGCCAAGATCCGCTACCTCCACGCGCCCGCTCCGGCCTCGCTCACGCCGTCGGACCCGGACCGCGCGGAAGTCCGTTTCCAGGAGCCGCAACGGGCCATGACCCCGGGGCAGTCGCTCGTGCTCTACGAAGGCGATCGCGTCGTGGCGGGAGGGATCATCCAGGATGTCTCCTGATCCGGAAGCGCCGGCGGGCGCGCCCGGCACGGCGCCGCGGCATACGAACCGGCTCGCCGCCGAGAAGAGCCCCTACCTGCTGCAGCACGCCCACAACCCCGTCGACTGGTTTCCCTGGGGCGACGAGGCGTTCGCGAAAGCGCGCGCCGAGGACCGGCCGATCTTCCTCTCGATCGGCTACGCGACCTGCCACTGGTGCCACGTGATGGAGCGCGAGTCGTTCGAGAGCGTGGAGATCGCGTCGATCCTGAATTCCAGCTACGTGCCGGTCAAGGTGGACCGCGAGGAGCGTCCCGACGTGGACCACGTCTACATGACCGTCTGCCAGGCGCTCACGGGCTCGGGGGGATGGCCCCTGACCGTCATCCTCACGCCGGACGGCCGTCCGTTCCTCGCAGGGACCTATTTTCCGCCCGAGTCACGCTACGGACGGCCCGGGCTGAAAGACGTGCTCTACCAGGTGCTGTCGGCGTGGGAAGGGCAGCGGCATCGCGTCGAGGACGTCGCGGGGCAGATCGTGGAGGCGGTGCGCGGCGAGTTCGCCGGAATGCCGGGTGAGCGTCCCGAGCCGGGCCTGCTCACCAAGGCCTTCGAGCACCTGCACCAGCGCTTCGACGAGGAGTTCGGCGGCTTCGGCACCGCGCCCAAGTTCCCGACGCCGCACCAGCTCACGTTCCTGCTGCGGTACTGGAAGCGCACGGGCGACGGACGCGCGCTGGACATGGTGGAGCGGACGCTCCGCTGGATCCGCCGCGGCGGCGTCTACGACCAGCTGGGCTTCGGCGCGCACCGCTACTCGACCGACCGGGAATGGCTGGTGCCGCACTTCGAGAAGATGCTCTATGACCAGGCGCTTCTCCTGATGGCGTACGCCGAGGCGCATCGGGCCACGGGCGATCCCCTCTACGCGTCGGTCGCGCGGGAGATCGCGGCCTACGTGGCGCGCGATCTCACGTCCCCCGAGGGCGCTTTCTACTCCGCCGAGGACGCCGACAGCGAAGGGGAAGAGGGGAAGTTCTACGTCTGGACGATGGAGGAGCTGGTGGCGGCGCTGGGCCCCGAGGAGGCGGCGCTCTTCGCGCGCGTCTACGGGGCCGAGACGAAGGGGAACTGGGTCGATCCCGCGGGAGGGCACCTGACCGGGACGAACATCCTCCACCTCACCGAGGATCCGGGCGCGGTGGCGCGGGAGACGGGACTGGATGCCGCCGCCATGGCGCGGCGTCTGGAAGCCGACCGCGCCCTGCTCCTCGAGGCGCGCTCCAAGCGCCCGCGGCCGCTCCGCGACGACAAGGTGCTCACCGCCTGGAACGGGCTCATGATCGCGGCGCTCGCGAAGGCTTCGGTCGCGCTCGAGGAGCCGCGTTTCGCCGAGGCGGCCGAGCGCGCGATCGATTTCCTGGAGCGGCACCTCCTGCGCGCCGACGGCCGGCTCTTCGCGCGCTGGCGCGAAGGGGAGGCGGCGCATCCCGGATATCTCGACGACTACGCCTTCCTCGCCTGGGGATCGCTGGAGCTGTACGAGGCGACCTTCGATCCGCGCCACCTGGAGCGCGCGCTGGCGCTGGCGGGCGACATGGAGCGCCTGTTCGCGGACGAGAAGGAGGGGGGCTTCTTCTTCACGGGGTCGGACGCGGCGCCGCTGCTTTCGCGCACCAAGGAGATCTACGACGGGGCGATCCCTTCGGGGAACTCGGTCGCGGTTCTCGTGCTGCTCCGCCTCTCCCGCATGACCGGCCGCTCCGGGCTGGAGCGGCGCGCCGAGGAGACGGTGCGCGCGTTCGGGGGCTCGGTCGCGCGCCAACCGGGAGCGCACACGCAGCTCCTCTCGGCGCTCGATTTCGCGTTCGGCCCGACGCGTGAGGTGGTGATCGCGGGCCCCGCAGAGGCGCCCGGGACCGTGGCGCTCGTGCGCACCGCGCGGTCGGCATACTTCCCGCGCACCGTGTTCCTGCTCCGCGAGCCGGGAGAAGCAGGGGAGGCGCTGGTGCGGCTCGCCCCCTTCACGAAAGCCCAGCTTCCGGTGAACGGGGTTCCGGCCGCCTACGTCTGCGAGAACTTCGCCTGCGCCGCGCCGGTCAGCGACCCGAGCGCGCTCGCTTCGGCTCTCGCGACGTAACCCGCCCTTTCGCGCGCTCGCGCCGCGCGAGCTCCGTATCGATCAACTTCCGCTTCACATGGAGCCCGTAGGCGTAGCCCCCCAGCGTGCCGTCCCCGCGCACCACCCGATGGCAGGGGATCAGGATCGCGACGGGATTGGTGGCGCAGGCATGCCCGACGGCGCGCGCCGCCTTGGGCGCTCCGACGATCCGCGCGATCTCCTGGTAGGTCCGGGTCTCGCCGTACGGGATGGCGCGCAGCGCCTCCCACACGCGCTGCTGGAACGCCGTGGCGCGAATGTCCAGCGGCAGGTCGATCCGGGTCTCCTTGCCCGAGAGGTGATTCACGATCGCGCGCACCCAGCGCCCGAGTGCTGTCTCGTCGCGCTTGAGCTCGGCGGCCGGGAATTCCTCGCGCAGCGATCGCGCGAGCGAGGCGTCCTCGCCGCCGATCTTGAGGCTGCACACGCCGCGCTCGGTGGCCGCCACCAACAGCGCTCCGATCGGCGACTTGGCCACCGTGTAGGCGATCTTCGCCCCGGGGCCGCCGGCGCGGTAGTCGCCGGGGGTCATCCCCAGCGCCTCGGGAGAACGCTCGTAGAGGCGGCTGCTCGATCCGTATCCCGCTTCCGTCATGGCCATCGTGACCGGCTCCTTTCGACGCAGCCCTTCCTTGAGCGACGCCAGC
>DASSLZ010000216.1:0-7580 GCA_035689165.1 Candidatus Eiseniibacteriota bacterium
TTCCGTCACGCCGGAGCGGGCGACTCGAGGCGCTCGGCGGCGCGGCGGAGCCGCGCCACGGCGCGGTCCCGTCCGAGGAGGAGGATCACGTCGAAGATCCCCGGAGTCACCTTCTTCCCCGTGAGCGCGATCCGCGCGGGCATGATCACCTCGCCCGCCTTCACGCCGAGCTCGGCCGCGAGCCCGCGCACCGCCTGCTCGATCGGATCGTGCTCGAAGGGCTCCACCGTCGCGAGCACGTCGGCCAGTCTCTTGAGCCGCTCCCCCGCGCCCGTCTTGGCGACGAGGTCGGCCCAGGCCGCCGGCTCCGGCTCCAGCTCGTCGACGAACGCGAACGCCGCGTAGGTCAGGAAGTCGGCGGGACGCCGCATCCGCTCGCCGACGGCCGCGACCGCGCGCTCGAGCTGCGGGCGGTCCCGGAGCGCCGATTCCGTCAGTCCGCCCGTCGCGCGCAGGTGCTCGGCCACGAGGTCGGCTCGCGTGGCGATGGGAAGCGCGCGGAAGTACTCGCCGTTCATCCACTCCAGCTTCTCGTGGTTGAAGATGGCGGGGTTCTTGGAGATCCGCTCCAGGGAGAAGACCTCCGTCAGCTCCTTCAGCGTGAAGATCTCGCGCTCGCCGTCGTAGGCCCAGCCCAGGAGCGCCAGGAAGTTGACCATGGCCTCGGGGAGGAACCCCGCGTCGCGATACTCGGTGACCGAGGTCGCGCCGTGCCGCTTGGAGAGCCGCGTGCCGTCGGGCCCCAGGATCATCGGGACATGGCCGAACACCGGCGTCTCGAGGCCGAGGGCTTTGTAGATCTGGATCTGCCGCGGCGTGTTCGAGATGTGGTCGTCCCCGCGGAGCACGTGCGAGATCCGCATCGCCGAATCGTCCACGACGGCGGCGAAGTTGTACGTCGGGTGCCGGTCGGTGCGCAGGATCACCAGGTCGTCCAGCGTCGCGTTCTGGAAGGTCACCGTGCCGCGCACCGAGTCGTCCCAGGTCGTCATCCCCTCGGGCATGAAGAAACGGAGCGCGTGCGGCTCCCCTTTCGCGGCGCGCGCCGCGGACTCCTCGCGCGTCAGCCGGTGGCAGGTGCGATCGTACTTGGGGGGCTCGCTCCGCGCGAGCGCCACCTCGCGGCGGGCCTTGAGCGCCTCCGGATCGCAGAAGCAGCGGTAGGCCTTCTCTTCGACCAGCAGCTTCTCCGCCGCGGCGGCGTAGAGCGCAAGCCGCTGGCTCTGGAAGTAGGGTCCGAAATCGCCCCCCTTGTCCGGCCCCTCGTCCCAGGTAAGCCCCAGCCAACGCATCCCCTCGAAGATGGCGTCCACCGCCTCCTTCGTGGAGCGCTCCCGGTCGGTGTCCTCGATGCGGAGGATGAAGACGCCGCCGTGGCGGCGCGCGAAGAGGAAGTTGAACAGCGCGGTGCGCGCGCCGCCGACGTGGAGGTATCCCGTCGGACTCGGCGCGAAGCGCACGCGAACCGGCGCGGTCATTCGGTCTCCTGGTTGGGGTCGAATCGAAACGTTCGGGACGGAGCGCCGCGGGCGGCTGCGCTCAGCGCAGCAGCGCCATCTTCCGCGTAAAGGCCGAGCCGCCGATCTCCGCGCGGTAGAAATAGACGCCCGATGCGAGCGGCGCGCCGGAATCCCCGGCTCCGTCCCAGCGGGCCTCATGATAGCCGGGATCGAACCGGCGCGAAACCAGGGTGCGCACCAGCCGCCCGTCCGCCGCGTAGATCCGCAGGGTCACGTCCGCCGCCGCGGGGCCCGGCACCCGGAAGCCGATCACGGTGACGGGATTGAAGGGGTTCGGGCGGTTCTGCGCCAGGGAGGCGCGCGCCTCGGGGGATGGAGCCGGATCGGGGACCGGCTGCGGGTCGGCCGACGTGAGGATCGGGAAGGACGCGACGCCGGTGTGCCAGTTGTCGTGATGGAACATCGGCCAGGCCATCCCCACCGAAGCGAAGCTCCCGGGGTAGCGCCAGACGTGCACCGCGCCGTCCCATCCGGTGAGCGCGATCTCGCAGGCGCCGTCGCCGTCCAGGTCCCACACGGCCGGCGTGGAGCGCACCTCCGCTCCGATCTCGATCGGGAACCCGCTCACCGGCGTCCCGTCGAAGTGGAAGGCGTAGAGGCGGCGGTCCTCCGCCCCGATCAGCACTTCGAGCGCTCCGTCGCCGTTTAAGTCAGCGACGGCGGGCGACGCCTCGCTGCCGGCCCCCAGCTGGACCACGCTCCACCCCGGCAGGATCGCTCCGGCACCGTCGTAGGCGCGCACCCGTCCGTCCGCGCCGCAGACGATCACGTCGAGCGAGGGGTCGCCGAGATGCCGGCGCAGCGGCGCCAGCACCGGCGAGGGAACGCGCCCGTTCCCCGGCGTCAGCTCCAGGGGACGCGGCCATCCCGGCGCGCGCTGCCCCGCGGCGGTGATGAGGTAGAGGCTGTCGTTCGCGCAGGCCATCGCGGTCTCCAGGCCGCCGCCGGCGATGACGTCGCCGATCGCGGGGGAGCTGCTCATGAGCCCGTTGGCGACGAACGGCCAGCCGGAGAGGGGCACGCCGTCGCGCAGCGCGTAGACGCGGCCCGCCGAGGTGCCGAAGACCACCTCACGGCGGCCGTCGGCATCCAGGTCGGCGATCGCCGGCGAGGAGATCACGGTGCCCACGGGCACGAAGTAGACCCCGTCGGTGGCGGGATTGCCGTCTCCGTCGCGAAGCTCGGTCCCGTCCGCGCGCCAGGCGTAGAGCCGGCTGGTGTTGGAACCGATCACGATGTCGGGCGCGCTGTCCCCATCCAGATCGCCCACGGCGGGCGACGACCAGAACGGCGCCGCGCCCTTCTTGGGCCACCCGGGAAGGAGCGTTCCATTGGCGCGAAAGACCGCCACGAGCGAGTCGTTCCAGGAAGCGGCGATGATCTCCGGCGTCCCGTCCAGGTTGACGTCGGCCGCGGCGGGAGTCGAAGCGATGTTGTGGAGGAGCGTCGAGAAGACGCCGAGCGTGACCGGGTTCGCGTCGCCGTCCCGCCACTCCGATCCGTCGGCATGGAACGCATAGAGCTGATCGGCGCCCGTGATCACCTCCACGCGACCGTCGCCGTCGAGGTCGGCGAGGCATACGGAGGCCGACGTCGCGGCGGCCAGCGGCGCCGGCCAGCCGGAGACGGAGGCCGGTGTCGTGCTCACGAGGAGCCAGGGGGTTCGGGCGCTCCGGTTTCCGCTCGAGTCCACGGCGGCGACCGCGAACCAGTAGGCGGTGAGCGGCGCCAGCCCCGCGTTCTCGAAGGCGGAGGTGCGCCGCACCGGCAGCGGCGACGCCTCGACCGGAGCCGCGGTGGTGTCCGCTCCGGAGCGCAGCACGACGTAGCCGAGAAGATCCGGCGCGGCCACCGCATCCCAGGAGAGCGTGACGCCGGCGACGCCCGAGGCCGGGGCGCGAAGCCCCGTCGGCGCGGGAGGCACAACGCGTTCCACGGGCAGCGTCCAGACGTGGCCGTAGGCGTCCGTGATCCGGAGATCGAACAGGCGCGCGGGCGGCGCGGTCGCGGCGTGAACGACGATCGCCGTGGTCGCCGCCGTCCCTCCGGGCGCGAGGGACGGCGCGCTGCCGCTCGGAGTGACGAAGGAGATCCCGGAGCCGGGATTGATGGCGAGCAGGGACGGCGCCCGTGCCCGGCCGTCCCCTTCGTTCCCGAGCGTCCAGGTGAAGGTGGCGTTCTCGCCGGCCTCCAGCACTCCGTTTCCGTTCGTATCGGTCATCGTGGCTTTCGTGAAGAGCAGCGAGGGCGCGGCCACCTCGACGTCCACGTCGGCCGTGTCGGCCCGGGCGGCGTCGCGCGCGATGAAGCGCAGGCGCGCGATGCCCGGCGCGTTGGGCGACGCCAGCGCGTGCGCGAGCAGCGAGTCGGGGATCGTGAGCTGCGCCCCCGCGGCGAGCGCGCCGACCACCGCGGTGGCCTTGTCCACGACCACCGGCCCGCTCGCCGCCTTGATCTCGAGCGTGACCGGCCCGCTGCTCGCCGCGCCGCCGGTGTTCTTCACGGCGCCCGCGACGCGGAAGGACTCCCCCGCCTCGATGAGCCCGTTTCCGTCGCCGACGACCGCGTCGGTGGGCGCCACGCCGAGCGCCGCGAAATGCGCGGGCGCGTCCGCGGTCACGTTCAGCGAGTCCAGGTAGGGGCGCACCCCGTCCTTCGTGACGGCGAGCGAGAACCTCCCCGTGACCGAGGGATGGAACGGAAGCGTCGCCTGCCCCGCCGCGTTGGTGAGCGCCGTGACGTAGTCCTCGCCCGCTTTCCACGCCACGACGAGCGCCGATTCGGCGGGAGTTCCCCCGGCCATCACCGTCACGGCGATGCTCCGGCCCGAGAGCGGCATCGAGGCGGGCGCGGTCACGGCGAACGAGGAAGGAGGGCACCGCCAGATCGGAAGGCTGGGCACGCCGATCAGGACGCTCTCGAAGTAGGTCCACCGGTCGGGCGTCTCGGTCGAGGCGGCGGGAAGGAGCGCCGCGCGCGCGTCCTCCATCGCCTCGCCGAGCGTGATGCCCGAAGCGGGAACGGGATCGTGGAAGAGGCGCGCCGCGAGATCCTCCGTGAACGCCGCCGCCGGAGAGGGCCAGGCGTCCCGGGTCGCGCCGACGTAGGCGAACGCTCCTCCGTCGGGCCGACGGGTGAGCCGCTCGGCGACGCAGTCGTAGTCCACGCCGGCCGAAGCGCAGTTCGTCGCGATCCAGAGCGCCGCCGAATCGCCGTTCGTGATCGCCGCGAGGTCCCCGAGCGTGAGGAGCTCCGATCCCACGGAGAGCTGCGACCGCGCCCCGTGACCGATCTGGAACACGGCGTTGTAGCCGCGCGAGAGGGCGGAGAGCGCGTTGGCCCGATTCAGGTGCGCGGCCCCGGGATAGGCCGTGTCGTTCTCGTAGTAGCGGTCCACGACCGCGCAGCCCGGCGCGCCGGCCGTCAGCGCCTGTCCCTCCGCGGCGCCGTCCACCTGGACGGGCGCGCCGGGGGTCCAGTTCTGCGGCAGGAGCACCTCGGCCAGGACGAGCTGCTTCGCGAGCATCGGGAGGAACGGCGCGCCGGCGTAGCGGAGCGCCTTGTCCACGAGAGCCTTCGCGTCGGCGCGGGTGGCCGCGGAGAGCCTCCCCACGGCGATGTCGGGCCGCATGTCGAGGCCGTCGCCGGTCTCGCCGTAGATCCCGTTTCCGTTCGCGTCCCAGGTGCCGTCGAGGTCGGCGTAGTAGGCGTCGGTGGGGATGTCCTCCACGGTCGCGAAGGTCACGCGGACCATCCGGAGCGGCACGGTATCGTGGTCCCCCGCCAGGATCGCCCACCGGATCCCCCAGAGGTCGCGCGCGGATCGCAGAAAGGAACGGATCGCCTGCGGCAGGTCGTTCGAGCGAGGGTCGGCCGCCCGGATCGTGGAGATCCCCCGAACGACGGTGGGCCTGCCGATCCGCGTCTGGTAGTCGGCCAGCCGCTGGAAGATGTCCGCCAACGAATCGGGGGTCACGATGACGCAGTCGACCGGCGAGCCGGATGTGGACGGGAGGAGCGTCGGCGCAAAGGGCGCCGCTCTGCCCGGCTGGCCGAAGAGGCGCGTCGTCCGGGGCGGCAGGGCACCCTCGGCCCCAACCGCGGTGAAGGCGCTCGCCACGATCAGGAGGAGGAGCAGGAGGAGCGTGCGGCAATTCGTGAAGGAAGAAACGGAAACGGCTGTCATCAACTCACTTGGACGGGGTCTTGGGATGGACCGGCTCGCGCGCCGCTTCCCCCGATGCTACTCCTCCGCCATACGTGGATGCAATCGGTCGTAGATCGTCCAGTCGATCGCGTAGACCGAATAGACGTAGGGGGTCGGCCGCGTGATCCCCAGGTCGGGGATCGACCGCGAGAAGAGGAACCGATAGGGCGTCGCCGGATCGTCGGGAGGGGCCAGGCGCCCCTCCCTGGTGCTCCGATCGATGAGGTAGGCGGGCCGGCCCACCGGCTCGTACAACAGGTTCCAGACCACCGCGTCGTAGCCGTCGCGCACGGAGGCCCGGGCCATGCCGGGCGTGACCAGTCCGTACAGGTCGAGCACCGGCCGGTCCGAGTAGTAGCCGAAGGCGCCGATATCGGGGACCGCGAAGAGCGTGCCCGGCGCGGTGTGCGCCCTCGCCCACAGTCCGAGCGACGCGAGCGAGTCGCGGAGACCCTGCGTGTGGCGCCGCGCGTGCGGCGCGCTGACCGCGAGGGTCACGTAGAGGTTCTGCGCCGCGAAGAGGAGGAGCGCCGCCGCGAGCGCGGCCGCGCGCCGCCGGGGCGCCCAGACGCGAGAGGCGGCGCGAAGCGCGGCCAGCCCGATCAGGAGGACTGCGGGCATCGCGGGCACCAGGTAGCGCGAGACCACCTGCACCCCTTCGGCCGCGAACGCGAGCACGAGGAGCACGGGCCAAGCCAGGACCAGTCCCCACCAGGCGCGCCGGCCGCGCGCCTTGCCCATCGCGCTCCAGGGGTGAAGCCACGCCAGGGCGAGCACGGCGATCGCCACCGGCACGAGATCGGCCGCGAGCAGCGCGCGGATCGACTCGCGCAGGGCCGAGGCGGCCCGGCCGGGATCGAGCCATGCCGCCGCCTTGGCGGCGCCCGTGTTGGGCAGCAGGCGATGGAACCACATCCACGCCAGGGCCAGCCAGGGCCCGGCCGTGAGCGCGGCTCCTCCCGCGAGGGCGGCGACCCGGCCGACCCGCGCGCGGGGCTCGGCGGCCCATGCCACGGCGGCCAGCGAGAGCATGAACAGGAGCAGGAACTCGGGCCTCGCCAGGAACGCGGCCCCCAGCGCGAGCCCCGCCCACGCGGGACTGCGCCCATGGAGCAAGGCGTGCGCGAGGAGCAGGCACGCGAGCAGGGCGAGCGCCAGCGCGAGCGGGGTTTCCATCCCGGAGATGGCCCATCGCACCGACCAGGCGTCCAGCGCGACCATGGCCGATGCCGCGAGCGCCCATCGCGGCTCCCAGCGGAGCGCGCGCGCGATCGCCGCCATGAGGAGCACCGAGGCCGCCGTGAAGAGAGTTCCCCAGACCTTCGCGGCGGCCGCGAGCGGCGGCATCGAGTCCGCCGAGGCGGGCGTCGCGCCCGCGCCGTGGAGGAACGCGCCCGTTCCGGCCAGGAGGAGGACCCAGAGCGGGCTGGTGGCGCCGTACGTGGGCTCGCCCGCGTTGAACGCGAAACCCTCGCCCCGGATCAGGTGCTTCGCGAACTGGAGATGGATGAACGTGTCGTCGGTAAGGTAGCCGCGGAACGGGAGAAGGAGCGCCAGCGCGAGGAGAGCGAGAAGTCCGAGCGCCGCGTGATGGCGCGCCCGCCATGGGGAGGCGGGCCCGTCGCTCACCGGGTCACGTCCGATGGACCCACCGGGTCAAGTCCTCTCGAGCCATCGCGCCACCCGCGCCGCCACCGCGTCGGGGGTGAAACCCAGCTCCTTCGCGATCACTTCGGCGGGCGCCGAGGCGCCGTAGCGCGAGAGGCCGATCCGGAGCGCGTCCTTTCCCACGATCGCCGCCCACGGTTCCGTCCGTGCGGCCTCGATCACCACCGTCGCCACCCCGTCGGGAA
>DASSLZ010000217.1:0-4822 GCA_035689165.1 Candidatus Eiseniibacteriota bacterium
GGAGAGTGCCAGGCGCCCCCCGATCGCGGACGCGATCGCGCCCCCCGCCGCCCGGCGGGAATCCCGCACCGAGACGAGGAGCGAGAACGCGCGCCCGCGCTCGCGCGCGATCCCGATGTCGGCGATCGCGTAGCGCTCGCCCCGGCTTCCGCCGGAGTAGGGGAGCGCGTCTTCGGCGGCACGCGCCCCCAGCCGCATCCGGATCGGACCTCGGCCGGCGTCCCGTACCGTCGTCTCCAGCTCGACGCGCCCATCGTCGCCCGGCGCCCTCGCGGACCAGGGACGCCAGCACAGCCGTCCCCGCATCGGGCCCAGGCCCCAGCGCGCCACGAGCTCTCCGGCGACCGGCCTCGCTTCACCCGGCCTGCGGCGCCAACGCGCCTCGACGGCAAGCGGCCCGGCGGAGCGGACCGCCTCGGCCAGGAGCTCCGGGCCCCGCCCGGGCGAGAGCAGCGCTTCGCCGGCGAAGCGATCCTCGCCGGCGGTCCAGCCGACCGACAGGGAACCGGAGCGCCTCCCGCCGCGAATCGCGCCCGCGGCGATCGCCGCGGTCAAGGCTCCTCGTCGCGACGCAAGTCCCCCGGCTCCAAGGACGCGATCGTCGCCGTCCCTTCCGACCAGCCCCCAGGTCGCGACGGGGCCCACCGTCGCCTCCGACGCGGCGCCGCGCACGGCGAGGCTCGTCGCTCCACGGGGCCCCTCCATCCGCGGCACGCCGCCCTCGGGTCCTCGCGGGGCGCGGAGCGGACGCGTGAGCCCGAGCGCTTCACCCAAGAGCGACGGCGGACGACGCACCACGATGGCGCCCGCGACCAAGGCCACGCGCGGCTGGCGTTGAATCCGGAGCGTTCCCCAGCCCGCGCCTTCCGCCAGCGCGACCCACTCCGCTCGCATCGAGCCCAGCGGCCGCCACGCCGTCGCCGCCCAGACGTGCTTCGGCTTCCAGCGACCGTTTCGAACGTCGGCCCGCGCTCCCATGCCCGGACCGGGATCCCTCTCTTCGAGACGGTCGGGCGCCTCGAGTTCGACGGCCTCACGGGGGAGCCACACTCCGGCGGACTCGGCGTCTTGCGCCGCCGATGCGCGCGGCGCCGCGACGAGGGCCGCGATGAGTCCCGAAATCGCTAGTTGCCTTTTCCGTCGCATGATAGCAAAGCGGAAGAGGGCCAACAACGCGACCGGACCGGACCATGGAACGCAGAGCGTCTGGAGGCCGCAAGCTGAACGCGCGACACGATTTCCCTCGACTTCGGCGGCGCGATCGGTTATCATGCCGCCTTCAGCGTAGCCACGCTCGGTTTCCCGTCGCTTGCCTCTGTCGCGACACCTCGGACTCCAAGGGAACACGAAGGCGACATGGCACGTTTTCCCATCCCCAATCACCGTTTCCCCCCGTTTCCAGGCCGCGCCCCGTATCGTCCGGAGGACTCCCCCCATGCGTCCGCTTCGTAGCCGCATTGTCTTCCTCACCCTCGTTCTCGCCGCCGCGATTCCGGCGACAGCTCACGCGGCCCGCACGGCGCAGGCCGGAGGGGAGCCGCCCCCGGCGGGACTCCTGAGAAACCAGGCCTCGTCCGTGGAGATGCTGCCCGCGGGGATGAAGTCCGCGCGCATCCAGCGCGCGCCCGCGGCCGGAGAAACGGTCTATGTGTTTCGCGACAGCCTGGAGACGCGCTCCAGTCCCAGCAACGAGGGGGGTTGGACGCACTACGACCAATCGCTCAAGCCGACGGCGTGGCACGTGGACAGCCTGCTGAGCTGCCAGGGAGCGGCCTGGTGGTGCGGGATCGTCGATTCGACCTGGATCTACGACACGAATCGGGCGGGCTACGACAACGACTGGACGCAGTACCTGTCCAATATCGTCGACCTGAGCGGGATCCCCGCCGGCACGCCGGTGACGCTCGGATTCCGGCACCGGTTCAACGCCGAGCCGTTGTACGACTTCGGCAGCGTCGAGGTCTTCGACCCGGATGACGGCGACTGGAACAAGCTCGCGAGCTTCACGGGTGCCGTCCCGAACAACCAGAACAACTGCGACACGGTGACGGTCGTCATCCCCGACTCGACGCGGCTCAAGTACAACCCGGTCTCGTTCCGGTTCAAGTTCACGTCGGACGTCGGGTACTCCTCGGCCGACGGGCTCTACAACGGCGACGGCTGGATCCTCGACAACATCACGATCAAGGCGGGCACCGACGTCCGGCTGTTCGACGACGGCCATGGCAACGCGGGCCACTGGTCGGTGACGACGAATCCCGGCGTGGGCGACCTGTTCTGGTTGAGCGGCAACCTCTTCACCGAGGACGTATGCTCCAGCAACACCTCGAAGGTCTGGACCGCGTGGGATCCCGTCGTCCAGTCCCTGGTCCCGCGCATGGACGACCTCCTGAACCTCCCTCCCGTCGCGATCAACCGGGCGTCGGACGCCTTCGTAGAATTCGACGTCTACCGGAACCTGCCCCTCCAGGCGTGCTTCTACTACCACCTGAACTTCCGCACCAAGAACGTGGGCGGGAACTGGAGCGCCTGGCAGGATCCGACCTTCTTCGTCTACTACGGCGGCAACAAGGACTGGGCGCGTCAGCGGATTCCGCTCCCCGGCGCCGGCGAGCACGATTCGCTGCAGGTCCAGCTGGGTCTGCGCGACTACTCGGCCACCTTCTGCGACGGCGCCTCGTCCCCGAACGGCGTCTACGCGTTCTTCGACAACGTCGCCATCGGCGTGATCGGCACCGCTCCTCCCTCGTTCGTGGTGCGTGACATCGATCTCTTCAACGACACCTTCCAGACCACGCCGTTCTACAAGGACGACAACTTCAACAGCGCGGTCGGCGACACGACGGTGGTCAACGTGAACACGTCGCTCGGATACAAGAACGGTTTCATGTTCTACCGGACGGCTTCGAGCGGCGCCTTCAGCTCCACGCCGCTCGTCAACGTCGCCCCGGCGATCCCCACCCGCTTCTATGCCGACGTGCCCGCGGCCAGCTATCCGGCCGGAACCACGCTGCAGTACTACTTCGCCGCCACGGACAGCCTGAACAACACGTCGACGTACCCGACCGATGCCGTCTCGGCGCAGCACTACCTGACCGCGTCGATCCTGCCGCTCAAGACGGCCACCAACCCGGCGAACGGGTGCTTCGACAGCCTGGCCACGATCCTGTTCGTGAACCACTTCTCCGGACGCGAGACGACGCCCCGGATCGCCGACGCGCTGAAGGCGCTGGGGTACAAGTTCGACACCTGGGACGTGAACGGACCCAGCAGCGGCGTGGGGAACTGCCTGGGAGGCTCCGACCCCAACGACATCCAGTACCACTGGCCCCCGACCGACGTCGCCTCGCTGACGCAGTACAAGACGATCATCTGGCACTCGGGCGATCTCTCGTCCTTCACGATCACGCCGCAGGACGAGGCCGTATTGCAGTCGTGGATCCAGCAATCCGGAAAGGACCGGAATCTCTGGATCACCGGCGACGACGTGGGCTACGAGCTGACGGCCAGCGGCGCCGATTACAACAGCTTCATGGCATTCACCACCGGAGCCCGTTACCTGCGCGACAGCTGGGAGACGCAGCCGGCGGATACGCTCCATCCGGCGGTCTCGGGGGTGGCGGGCGGTCCGGCCGCCGGGCGGCTCTTCCACCTGAACGGCGACTGCCCGATCATCAACAAGTTCGATCTCATCACCCCGTCCACGCAGGCGCAGGCGGGCGGCAAGTGGGGCATCCTGCTCCGCTATCCGAACACGCAGCCCGCCGCGACCCGCTACGCCACGAAGTACGTCACGTTCGGCGCCGACAGCGCTCGCGCCGTCTTCATGGGGTTCAGCTTCAACTCGATCGAGGAGGGCGGCGAGCGGCTGCAGCTGGCCAAGGCGATCACGCAGAACTATTTCCTGGAGAATCCCTGCTACACGCCGACGGCGGTGCTCGAGGATCCCGCGAGTCAGGCCCCGCCGGCCCGCACGCAGCTCTTCCAGAACGCGCCCAATCCCTTCAACCCGGCCACCACGATCCGCTTCTCGGTGGCGCAGCCGGGTCCCGTCCGGATCGACATCTTCGACGTCGGCGGGCGCCACGTGCGCACGCTCGTCGAGAAGTCCTACGAGCCGGGCGTCTACACCGCGCGCTGGGACGGCGTGGACGACGCCGGACGGCCGCTCGCGAGCGGCGCCTACTTCTATCGCATGACGGCCCCGGGCGCGTCCGACGCGAAGAAGCTCATCCTGCTCCGCTGACCTCGCCGCGCGATCGCGCGCGAGGCGCTCCTCCGGGGGACGGTCCGCTCTCGACGGGGGCCGTCCCCTTTCGTCACGGGCGAGCCCGATGCTCATGGCGGCGATGCCGCCGCCGGCCGCGCCGTCCAGGCGTCCCGCCGCGATCGCGACGCGCCCCCATCGCGCCGCGAGCGAGAACCCGATCCGTCCCGGACCCTCGCCGCGCGCGGCACGAAGGGTGAGAAGCGACGCGACCGGCAGCTCGATCGCGAGCCGGGGGCTCCTCCGGCCTGTCCGTTCCCAGCGGTCGGCCAGCGCCACCGTCACCCCGCCCGATTGGAATCGCACGGCCGCCGCCACGGAGGGGTCGGCACCGAGGCGCTCGGCGCCGCGGCTTTGGACGATCCGGTCGGCGTCGAGAACGACGTCCACGCCCCCATATCCGCCCACGAGCCGCGCGGCGATCCCCGCGCCTCCGGTCCACCCCGCGGCTTCCGGATCGCCGGCGAACCGGAGCGCGACCCGCTCCGCGCGCGCGCGGAGCCGGACCGCGCGCGTGCCGCGCTCTTCGAGCGCGAGGGATTGGACCGACTCGGA
>DASSLZ010000218.1:0-6390 GCA_035689165.1 Candidatus Eiseniibacteriota bacterium
TCCGAAGCGCTGGCCCTCGAACTGGCCGTTGAAGCTGCGGATCAAGGCTCCGTCGACCCCTCGCACCACGTAGACCACGCCCACTTCGACGAGCCCGTTCAAGTCGATCGGCCAGGACCCGATCGCCATATCGGCGAGGCCGTCTCCGTCGGCATCCCCGATGCCCGTCATCACCGTGCCGAACTTGGCGCGCTCGGTCGGGCCGCGGAGGTCGTAGAGGGTCTGGTGCGTCTTTCCCGAGACGACCCAGATGGACCCCGCGAGTGGAGTCGCCCCGTTCGGTACGAGCGGTGCCGCGACCGCGTAGTCGGGGATCGAGTCGCCGTCCAAGTCACCCAGGGCCGCGACGAATCCGCGCTGCTCCGCGGCCTGGGTGCCATCGATTTGGCGGAGTACGGCTCCCGAAGCGCCGGAATAGAGGAAGGCCGAGCCCGCGAACGACACGCCGCCGGGGCTCGACCCGGGCGCCCCGATCAGGTAGTCGGCGCAGCCATCCCGGTCGAGGTCGCCCACGATGGCTGTCGTGAGGCCGAGCCGCTCGCTCTGTTCCGTACCGACGTGGGTGGCGATGGGCACCGGCGACTGAGCGTGCGCGGGTGCGGAAAGAAGGATGGCGAAGAGTGGAACCCAGACGGCCGGGGGGAGGACCGTGGGGCGGACGACAAAGGTCATGACGCGCCTCCCGGTTAGGGCCGCAGCATAGCACCGGCACCGGCGCGGTCCAGTTCTCCCTTGGTCTACTCCTCTTCCTTCACCGGCGCGTAGAAGGACACCCCCCGCACGTTCTCGTCCACCCGGAGCCGCTCGTGCACGGACGGGAAGGCGCGCGCGCGGCAGTCGATGCGCTCGCAGAGCCGGCAGGTGATCCCGACCGGCGTGGAGGCGGCCAGGTTCACGAGATCGTAGCCGTCGGCGTAGATCAGCTTCCGGGCCGAGTCCACGTCGCAGGAGAGCTGCAGGGAGTAGAGCACGTCGGGGGCGCGGTAGCCGCCGCGGTGCTTGCGCACGGTGCGCGCCACGGAGAAGAAGGCGTTGCCATCGGGCAGCCGGGATAGCTGCGTGTGGATGACGCCGGGCTGCAGGAAGGCGGTGTGCACGTTCCAGAGCGGGCAGAGCCCGCCGAAGCGCGGAAGCCGGATGCCGGTCGCGCTGAACTTCTTCGAGATGTTTCCCGCCAGGTCGATCCGCACCATGTCGAAGGCGACCCCCTTCGCCCCCTTCCGGGCCAGCGTGGTGAGCCGGTGGCAGACCTGCTCGTATGAGACGCGGAAGCGGTGCCCCAGGAGATCCAGGTCGTAGCGCAGGCTCTCGGCGGCCCTCTGGAACTCCTCGTAGGGGGTGAGCACGGCCGCGGCGAAGTAGTTGGCCAGCGCCACGCGGCAGAGCGAGCGCGCCTCGTCGGACGTGAGCGAGGGATCGCGCGACATGAGATCGAGCGTGTCGGAGCAGGTGAGGAGCCCGACCTGGTGGGCGAGCTGGAAGTTGCGGGAGCCGCGTCGAAGCACCTCGGAGATCCAGAGCTCGCGCCGCTCGGGGTCGAAGCGCCGCACCGCGCCTCCCATCTCGCTCACGGTCAGCACCTTCACGCGCACCTTGAGCCGCTTGGCCAGGTACTCGGCCAGGGCGCCGAAGAGATCCTCGGTGTCCAGCTTCCCATCTTTCCAGAGCCGCTCGGCCTCGGCCTCCAGCTCGGGAAAGTGATTCTGGTGGCGCTGGATCAGATCGGAGACCTGCTCCGAGGAGGGGCCGCTCCGGTCGATCCCAGCGAGATCCTGGCGATCCACGACCTCGGCCGCCAGCATCTCCGCCGAGCCGCGCGCCGCGGTGTAGGCGTGGTGCAGGTGCAGCACGGCGCGCGCGAGATCGGGCGTCGTGGCCACGAACTCGCGCACGTCGCGCTCCGAGACGGTCTGCGATTCGAAGAGGGGATCGCCGAAGGCCTCGAGGAGATCGGCCGAGATCTGGGAGTCCTCGCCTCCGGAGAAGGCGCGGAGGTCCACCTCGAAGCGCTGCGCCAAGGCGAGGAGGAGATTGGCGCTCAGGGGGCGCCGGTCGTGCTCGACCAGGTTCAGGTAGGAGGCGGAGATCCCCAGCTTGGCGGCCATCGCCGCCTGCGAGAGGCCCTCCTTGGCGCGGAGCGCCCGAATCCGCTTGCCCAGCCCGGTCGCCATTCATGAAGTTTACATGATTTACAACTTTACAGTAAAGAGCACACTTTCATTATCACGTTAACTTTAAATATATCAAATACTTGTTGACTTCGGACTCGGGTACCTTTACTATCGTGAATGTCGTCAACGAGGGGTGGGACGAGCTGACGGCGCGTCCTGCCCCTTTGCTGTTCGAAGTACAGGAGGTGAACCGTGGAAGCCACGACGATTACCCGCGAGCGCGCGGCCGGCATCGAGGTACGCGGCCCCGTGCGCCCGCTTTACGACGAGATCCTGACGGCCGAGGCGCTGTCCTTCCTCGCCCGCCTGACTCGGGAGTTCCGCCCCCGCATCGATGAGGCCCTTGCCCGCCGCAAGGAGCGGCAGGCGCGGCTGGACGCGGGAGAGAAGCTCGAGTTCATGAACCTGCACCCCGAAGATTGGACGGTCGCGCCGATCCCGGCCGACCTCATGAAGCGCGCGGTCGAGATCACCGGACCGGTCGACCGAAAGATGGTGATCAACGCCCTGAACTCGGGCGCCGACTGCTTCATGGCGGACTTCGAGGATTCCAATGCGCCGACCTGGGACAACAACGTCCAGGGGCAGTTGAACCTTCGCGACGCCGTGCGCCGGAAGATCGCCTTCAGCGATCCGGCGAGCGGAAAGTCCTACGCGCTGAACGAGCGCATCGCGACGCTCCTGGTCCGTCCCCGCGGGCTCCATCTTCCCGAGCGGCATCTCCTCGTGGACGGTACCCCCATGCCGGGCTCCCTGTTCGATTTCGGCCTCTACTTCTTCCACAACGCCCGCGAGCTCATGGCGCGCGGCACCGGCCCCTACTTCTACCTCCCCAAGATGGAGTCGCACCGCGAGGCGGCGATCTGGAACGACGTGTTCCTGGCGTCCCAGGATGCGCTGGGGGTGCCGCGCGGATCGATCCGCGCGACGGTGCTGATCGAGACCCTGCCCGCCGCTTTCGAGATGGACGAGATCCTCTGGGAGCTGCGCGAGCACTCGGGCGGACTCAACTGCGGCCGCTGGGACTACATCTTCTCCTTCATCAAGACGCGCGCGCACGAGGCCGGCGCGGTCCTTCCCGACCGCTCGCAGGTCACGATGGATCAGCCGTTCCTGCGCGCCTACACGCAGCTCGCCGTGAAGACCTGCCACCGCCGCGGCATCCACGCGATGGGGGGGATGGCGGCGCAGATCCCGATCAAGAGCGACCCCGAGGCGAACGAGAAGGCGCTGGCCAAGGTGCGCGCCGACAAGCTGCGCGAGGTGAAGGACGGCCACGACGGAACCTGGGTCGCCCATCCGGGCCTGGTCCCGATCGCGCGCGAGGTGTTCGAGGCGCACATGAAGGGACCGAACCAGATCGACCGCAAGCGCGACGACGTGGAAGCCTCCGCGCCGGCGCTGCTCCAAGTGCCGGAAGGCACGCGCACCGAAGAGGGGCTCCGCCTGAACGCGCGGGTCGGCATCCAGTACCTGGCGTCGTGGCTCTGCGGCAACGGATGCGTGCCGCTCTACAACCTGATGGAAGACGCGGCGACCGCGGAGATCTCGCGGACGCAGGTCTGGCAGTGGATCCGGCACGGCGCGACGCTCGAGGATGGGCGGCCCGTGACCCCGGATCTCTTCCGGCGCGTCGTGGACGATGAGATGACGCGGATCGCCGGCGATGTGGGGCCGGAGCGGTTCCGCGATGGACGTTTCGACGAAGCGCGGGCGCTGTTCGTGCGGCTTAGCACGGCCGAGGCGCTCGAGCCCTTCTTGACCCTTCCCGCCTACGATCTGCTGGACGATCGGGTGGATCGGGACTGACCGCGCGACCTGCGCTACGGGAGAACACACCAATGAAATCGCGAATTCGTCAGACCGGGCCGTTCGAGAAGCGGGATCGCTGGGCGGGGATCGTCCGCCCCTACTCCGATCGGGACGTCGCCGCGCTGCGCGGCACGGTCCAGGTCGAGCACACGCTCGCCCGCCGCGGCGCCGAGAGGCTCTGGGCGTTGCTGCACGACGAGCCGCACGTGTCGGCGCTGGGCGCGCTCACCGGCAACCAGGCCGTGCAGCAGGTCAAGGCGGGGCTCCAGGCGATCTACCTGAGCGGCTGGCAGGTGGCCGCCGACGCCAATCTGGCGGGGCAGACCTACCCCGACCAGAGCCTCTATCCCGCGAACAGCGTTCCCAGCGTGGTGCGCCGGATCAACCAGGCGCTCCTGCGCGCCGACCAGATCGAGAACGCCGAGCGGATCCGCGCCGCCGAGAAGAACGGCCACGCGAACGGCAACGGCAATGGAAACGGGCACGGACCCGCCAAGGCGCCGCGCTTCTGGCTGGCTCCGATCGTGGCCGACGCCGAGGCCGGCTTCGGCGGCCCGCTGAACGCCTTCGAGCTGATGAAGGGCATGATCGAAGCGGGCGCCGCGGGCGTCCATTTCGAGGATCAGCTCTCGAGCGAGAAGAAGTGCGGACACCTGGGAGGGAAGGTGCTCATCCCCACCGGGCATTTCATCCGCACCCTGGTCGCGGCGCGACTGGCCGCCGACGTCATGGACGTCCCCACCCTGGTGGTGGCGCGCACCGACGCCGACAGCGCCCGTCTCGTGACAAGCGACATCGACCCGCGCGACCACGAGTTCCTGACCGGCGAGCGCACCCCCGAGGGATTCTTCCGGATGCGGGGCGGCCTGGACTGCGCCATCGCGCGGGCGAAGGCCTACGCGCCCTACGCCGACCTCCTCTGGTGCGAGACCTCGACGCCCGACCTGGACGAGGCCCGCACGTTCGCCGAGGGCGTGCACCGGGAGTTCCCGGGGAAGCTCCTGGCCTACAACTGCTCGCCCTCGTTCAACTGGAAGAAGAACCTGGACGAGGGGACCATCGCCAAGTTCCAGCGCGAGCTGGGCGCGATGGGCTACAAGTTCCAGTTCGTCACCCTGGCCGGCTTCCACGCGCTCAACCACTCGATGTTCGAGCTGGCGCGGGCCTACAAGGAGAAGGGCATGACGGGCTACGTGGAGCTGCAGGAGGCCGAGTTCGCCTCGGAGAAGGACGGCTACTCCGCCACGCGCCACCAGCGCGAGGTGGGCACCGGCTATTTCGACGAGGTGATGCAGGTGATCGCGGCCGGCAGCGACTGCACGACCCTGGCGCTCAAGGAATCCACGGAAGCGGCCCAGTTCAAGGCCTGATCAAGATTGGGAGGCGCATGCCGATGATTCCGGCATGCGCCATCCCTCCGCCCGCGGCGTCGGCGTTCGCTACCTGATCGCCGTCATGCTGCCCATCTCCGGGGCCGTCCTCGTCGTCTACACCGCGGTGCAGCTTGCGATCGCCCACGTGACGCACAACGTGCCGCCGCCGCGGCGCATCGCCGAGGCCACGATCCCCGCCGACGACCTTCCCGCGCTGACGGGGCATCGTTCCGAGCCCCTTCCCGCGCACGAGGTCGTCCCCGCGCCCGGCACGCGCTAGAATCACCTCCCGGACACCCTGGGAGGGAGCACCTTGTTCCGCCGAATCCACGTCGTCGTTCGCCTGGCCGCCGCGGCCCTGGCCGCCGCATGCCTCGCCGCCTCGCCCGTACCGCCGCCGCCGGGGCGCACCGAGACGGGGTTCGACACCGTGCCCGGAGCCGTTCGCGCGCTCCTGCACCCCACGACCGCCCTCCTCCCGGCCTTTCCGAATGAGAGCCCCGCGGCCCTCGATCCCAGCCGCTGGGCTCCCAGCGTCCGCGACAGCGACCGGGTCTGCGTCCTGGAGCTGCGCACCTACGTGCGCGGCACTCCGGTAACGTTGTCGGACATCCGGCAGCGGAAGGCCGGACAGTCCCTCTCGGCGCGCTATCTGTGCGGCTCCCGCACCTGGCGCGGACCCCGCTATGCCGGCCCCTTCTACGTCTGGGACGGCCAGAATGCCTTGATCGAACGGAGCTACCGCGTGACGGACGGGGCTCGCTACCGCGAGGATCTCTATCAGTACCGGGGGAACGGGCTCGTGTGGGCCTATCGCCACCGCGAGCGCAACGAGGACCAGTCGGGTCCCTTCTTCATGCTGGACGAGTACTACGACCCGGACGGGAGGCTGGCGGGATTCTCGGTCGAGCGGACGGCGCCCGACTCGCTGGCGCTCCGCTGGCGGCGCGGGGCCGTGGTCGAGGAAGAGGCGTTCCGGAAGTGGACGGGGGAGTTCCGCTAGGAAGGAAACGGGGCCGTCCCGCCAGGTGAAG
>DASSLZ010000219.1:0-5388 GCA_035689165.1 Candidatus Eiseniibacteriota bacterium
CGGTCGTTGTCATGATCGTCATCGCGCCCGTTCGAACGCTGCATTTCCCGCCGCAGCGACTGGATCTCCTGCCGGAGCTCCCGCAGCTGATCCCTGAGGTCCCGGATCTGCTGCTGGACGTCCCGGTCGTTCATCTGGGACGGTGGCGGCATCGGGTGGTCGTCGTCGCCGGTGCGGAACCGGATATCCGGCATGCCCATCCCGGGCATCATCCCCGCGGGGCGCTCGCCAAGCTGCACCGTAACCGTACGGAGAGAGCCCGAGCGCCAGAGCGTGACCCGTGCCCGGCTGCCCGGCGAAAGCCCGCGCACGACCTTGATCAGGTCCTGGGAGCTGTCGATCTTCTCGCGGTCCACCTCCGTGATCACATCGCCGCGCCGGATCCCCGCCTGATCCGCGGGGCTCTCGTCCTCGACGCGGCTGACCAGGGCGCCTTCGTCGGTCGTCAGGCCTCGCGCGCGCTGGAGCGCGCGGGTGACGTCCTGGACCTGCACGCCCAGGTAGCCGCCCTGCGCGTCGTCGCCCCCGTAGATCTTGACGGTGCCCTGGCGGCCATTGTCGTCGTCGTCGTCATCCGCCCTCGCCGCCACTGGGGCGGTCAGGAGCGTGAGCGCCAGGCCGAGAGCCGCCAGGCTCCAGACCGGCCGCATGAATCGAGGCAATCTCATCGTGTTCCTCCGTATCGAAAAAAAGGGATGGGGTTGCGCCGCGCCTCACTCCCGTCTACCGCGAGGACCGGCCGAAGTTCCCGCCCTTCCTTGGACGGTGGAACTAGTTGGCCGGTTGAAGCCGGAATGACGAGCAGCCCGCCTTTCCGATGAACGCGCCGATCGGACCACACGGCGCACGGAGCGCGGGCGACAGATCGCGGAGGGCGAAGTTGCCGTGCTCCGCGTCGCAGAAGAGCGGGTCCCCGACCCACGTGTTGACGGAGGGGAGCGCGCCAATGGCCCCTCCGGACGGATCCCAGATGAGGTTGCAGTCATATCGAGGAGACGTCTGCAGCCCCGTCACGGCGCGCTGACCATGATCCACCACGAAGATGTTCTTGCGCACCTCGGGAGAGACGTCGGTGAAGAAGAGGGTGGCGCCGTCTCCCTTGACATGGTTCTCGAAGAACGTGTTGCTCTGGAGCGTGGGATTGATGTTGCTCATGCCGCGTCCCCCGATTCCCATGGCCGCGCCGAACGCGAGGGACGAATTCTGGTTGAACAGGCAGAGCCCCATGTTCATGCGCGAGTGATCGCACTGCACCGCGCCGCCCGCTCCGGCCTGATTCTTCTCGAAAGTCGAGCGGGAGATGTTGAAGGCCGAGCCGCCTGAGATGCCGATCGCGCCGCCGGCGACGTCGGAGCTGTTCTCCTTGAAGGAGCAGTTCACGACGGTTCCCTGGCTGGAATCCTCGGCGCAGACGGCGCCGCCGACGGAACCGACGGCCCGGTTCCGCTCGAACACGAGGTTGCGGAGGGGGACGAGGAGGCGCGTCCGACTGAGCGAGATGGCGCCGCCTTCGTGCCCTTCGTTGTCGTAGAACTTCGACTCGTAGATCGCCACCACCGAGTTGTTGGCGTCGATGGCGCTCCCCTTGTTCTCCCGCAGCGTGCAGCCGCCGATGACGATCCCCTGTGAGTCCCAGATCGAGACCGCCGATTCCCAGTTGCCGGTGAAGACGCAGTCGACGATCTGGACGGTGCTGTCCCGCAGGCAGTAGATGCCGCCTCCGCTGTTCGAATGGCCGCGCCGGATCGTGAAGCCCAGGACGCTCACGGCGTTCGTCCCCTCGATGTGCAGGACCCGAACGCTGTCCCGTCCGTCGAGGATCGTCTTCTCGGCGCCCCCCTCCGCAAGGAGAACGAGGGGCTTCGTGATCCGGAACGGCCCCGGGTAGACGCCGGGGGCGACCCGGATCGTGTCGCCCCGCGCCGCGGCGTCGATTCTCGCCTGCAGCGCCTGCAGCGCCCTGGGCGGTCGGGGAACGGCGCGTCGCTTGGTCCTGGCTCCGCGCGGCGCCGCGGCCGTCAGGACGAGCGCGAGCAGGATCAGCGCGGCGAGCGCGGCCGTGTTCGCCGCGCCGCCGTGGCGCCGGACCGGATTCGTCGGACGGGCCCTAGGGACCAACGGCGCTCCCCGGGGCCGCGACCGATCCCGCCACGACCAGGGCGTAGCCGGAGGCGGGGCGCAGGTAGGCGCGGGCCGCCGCGGCGGCCGCCTCGCGCGTCACGCCGCGCACGATCGAGGTGTAGCGCTCGATGTAGTCCAGCCCCAGTCCATAGACCTCCGCCGCCACGAGCTGCGACGCGACGCCGGCGTTGGTCTCGAGACGCACCGGGAACACGCCGGTCAGATAGTCCTTGGCATCCTCCATCTCCGCGTCCGTCGGACCCTGCTCCGCCATGCGGCGCACCTGCTCCAGGATGCTCGCGACCGCCCGATCGGCGTTCGCGGGATTCGTCCCGGCCCGGATCGAGAGCGGGCCCGCGCCGATCCCGGCCGCGAACGAGGAGTAGACGCCGTACACCAGCCCCTGCTCGTCGCGCAGGCTGTTCATGAGCCGGCTGGAGAGCGAGCCGCCGCCGAGGATGTAGTTCATCACCATCGCCGCGTCATAGTCGGGCGCCGTGCGGGGGATGCCGGGCACCGCGTAGACGACGTCGGTCTGTGACTTGCCCTTCATCGGCACCCGCAGCTCCAGCGTCGTCGCCGGCGCTTGCGCCTTGGGAACCTCGAAGGGCGGGGCGGGCTCGAGCTTCGCCCATCCGCCGAAGGCGGCGCGAACCAGCTCCACCGCGCGCTTCGTGTCGACGTCGCCGACCAGGACGAGGATCGTGTTGTTGGGCCCGTAGTGGCTCCGGTGGAACGCCGCCAGGTCCTCGCGGGTGATCGCGCGCAGCGTGGTGTCGGTGCCCATCGGGTTCACGTGGTAGGGATGCCCCTTGGGATAGAGGAGGCCGTTCGCGCGGCGCGCCGCCACGCTGGCCGTCGAGTTCTCGGCGACCTGGTAGTCGGTGATCCGTTCCGCGCGGATCTTCTCCATCTTGTCCGCGGGGAAGGCGGGATGCTGGAGGGCGTCGGCCAGCACGTCGAGCACCGTCGGCAGATCGGCGGAGAGCATCGTGGCCGAGATCGAAACCGTCTCGGACCCACCGTCGAACGAGAGGTGCGCGCCCGCGCCCTCGATCGTCTCGGCGGTCTGGAGCGCGGTGCGCTTCGCCGTCCCCTGATCGAGCATCGCGGCGGTGAATCCCGCCAGCCCGCTCCGCTCCGGCGGATCGTAGATGCCGCCCGCCTTGACGAGCCCCTGGAGGGAGATGGTGGGATTGGCCGGGTTGTTCCGGACGATCAGCGTGAGCCCGTTGGGGAGAACCGTGCGATCGGGGGCCGCCCCATGCATGACGCCGGCCGGGGCGGCGGCCGCCGCGCCCGGAGCGGCCGCGTTCATCGCGCGCTCGTCGGGCATCGCCTCGGAGACGGAGGCGGGAAGGCCGGGGAGCGCGTCGGCCGCGTCCCCGGGCCGGTAATGATCCACCCACCGCGAGGGGGTCGCCGCTCCGGCCGCCTCGGCGGGAGCGCCGTCCCCCGCGTCGGCCTGCCCTTCGGGCGTCGGGTCATACCAGCCCACCGTGCGCGAGTTCTCCGTGAGATAGGTGCGCGCCACCCGCTGCAGGTCCGCGGTGGTGACCGCGCGGACCCGCTCCACGTAGGTGTCCAGATAGCGCCAGGAAGCTACGGTGTTGTAGTACCCCAGCTGCTGCGCCAGGCTCCGGATCGAGTCCTTGGAATAGATGAACGAGGCCTCGACCTGCTTCTTGGCCCGCTCCAGCTCCTTGGCGGTGACCGGCTCGCTCTTGAGCCGCTCCACCTCGTCCAGGAGCGCCGCCTCCAGGCGGTCCAGCCCCACCCCCGGCGCCGCCGTCGCCTGCGCGTTGAACAGGAGCGGATCGCGGCCGTTGTCGTTGCTCGCGTCCACCTCGGCCGCGAGCTTCTTCTCGACCAGCGCCTGGTAGAGGCGCGAGGTCTGGCCGTGGCCCAGGATGATACCCAGCACATCGAGGGCGTAGGTGTCGGGGTGCGTCACCGCGGGGTTTCTCCAGGCCGCGAGCAGGTAGCGGGTGTCGCCGGGCTTCCGGATCTTGAAGCGGCGCTCGCCCATCTGCGGCGGCTCCACCGTCGTGACCGGCGGCGGCTCGGTTCCCTTCGGAACCGCGCCGAAATACCGCTTCACCATGGCGAGCGCCGCCTGCGTGTTCACGTCGCCGACCACCACGACGGTCGCGTTGTTCGGCATGTAGTGGCTCGCGTAGTAGTCGCGGATCTGGCTGGTCCGGATCTGCTCGACGTCGGTTCGCCAGCCGATCGTGGGCCAGTGGTAGGGGTGCGCCTTGAAGGCCTGCGCCATCGCTTCGAGATAGAGGGCGCGATGCGGGTTGTCCTCGTTCCGCTCCAGCTCGGAGCGGACCACCGTCATCTCCAGCCGGTGCTCGTCGTCGGGGATCGTCGCGTGGACCATGCGGTCCGCCTCGATCTTCATCGCCATCTCCAGGCGATCGCTGGCGAGAACCTCGAAGTAGGTCGTGTAGTCCAGCGACGTGCCCGCGTTGAACGTGGCTCCGTTCTTCTGGAGCAGGCGGGAGATCTCCCCCTTTCCGTACGTGGGGGTGCCCTTGAACATCATGTGCTCGAGCAGGTGGGAGATGCCGGTGATGCCGGCGCTCTCGTTCCGGGAGCCCACCTTGTACCAGACCATGAAGGCGGCCACCGGCGCCGTGTGAACCTCCTGGATCAACACCGTGAGCCCGTTGTCGAGGGTCGTCTCGAGCACGGGCGACTTCGCCGCTGGGGCTGTCATGGAACGTTTCCCTTTAGAAGTGGCGCCGGCGGAAGCCGGCGGTGCCTGGATCGCCGTGAGTGCGAGCAGGGAGAGGAGAAGTCCCGCTCCGCAAAGCCGCGGTGTCGCGCTCGGTCGAACGTTCGAAACCTGCCGCATTCCGTCCTCCCGGGCGCCGCAGCGCCCAAGCGTAGCATGGGACAGCGTCGCCGCGGGTATCAGACCCGCGCCAACGCCGCGACGCACTCGATGTGCGCGGTGTGCGGAAACATGTCGACCGGCCGGACCCAGGAGAGCCGGTACCGCGATTCGCAGAAGAGCGCCAGGTCGCGCCCCAGGGTCGCCGGGTTGCACGAGACGTAGGCGAGGCGTGGCGCGCCGATCTCGATCAGCCGCCGCGCCACGACGGGATGGAGCCCCGCGCGCGGCGGATCGACGAGAACCGCGTCCGCAGGGCCTCGCTCCTCGCGGAGCGCCTCGGCGGCTTCCGCGCGTATGAACCGGACGTTCTCGATCCGGTTCCGGTCGGCGTTTCGCTGCGCGTCGCGCACCGCCGACTCGGA
>DASSLZ010000220.1:0-6597 GCA_035689165.1 Candidatus Eiseniibacteriota bacterium
GATGGCTAAGGAGCATCGCGAGAAGAAGAAGGAGAAGGACAAGGATCAGGAGGCGGACAAGACGTACTGATTCCGCGTCGAAATCTCTTGAGGTTCCGGATGAGAGCCCCGGCCGCGAGACCTGTGGAGCTTGTCGACCACGTACGACGCGCTGCAATCGGCCTGTCCGCTGCCGATTGCCGATGCCCGTTGGGCGATGCTATCGTGACCCGAAGAGTCCACTTCCGAGGAGGGTGACGATGCAACGATTCCTAGTCGAAGTTCCCCACGAGGCGGAGATGATCGCGTGCGCCCGGGCGGTGAAGCTCCTGCTCGAGACCGGATCCCACTTCATGACGCATGCCGACTTCGGATGCCGGGACGGCGATCACCGCGCCTGGATCATCGTCGAGGCCGAGAACAAGGACCAGGCCCGCAATATGATTCCGCCGCTGTACCGCGGCCCCGCACGGGTCATCGGCCTGAACAAGTTCTCGATCGACGAGATCGACGACCTGATCACGCGCCACAGTTGAGGGTGCGGCGCCGCTAGTCGGCTTGCTTCGCCAGATCCCGCGTTTTCGCGTCCTCGAGGATCTGGCGCATCTCCTCTTGCCCCTGGCGAACGGCTTCGTGCAGCTGTTTCGAGACGACGTCGCTGCGCCGTTCCAGGTCGCGTGATCGCGCGGCATCCGCAGGGCGCGAGGCGGCCCCAAACCTCTCCATGTCGCGAATCAGTTCCTCGACCTCCCGTTCGAGCCGCGCATCGGACGCGTCGCGAGGTCCCCGTTGGGCCATGGCGGCAATCTTCCGCGAGCTCTTCTTGCCGAATGCATCCCCAGCTCGGTAACGCGCCAGGAGACCGATCTCCTTCCCATAAAGCTTGATCGAGCGGGTTGCATGCTCGGCGCGATCGATCAGCCCCTCGTCCCGGATGAGATATCGGTCGTTCCCGTCACGAAGCAGCAGGAAACGATCCCCGTATCGGGCCCGAAGCGCGTCGACCGATTCGAGATCGTTCGAATCGGACATGCTTGTGATCCCGTCGGACACGAGGACCCACCCAAGCTCGCCCTCATCACGGGAGGGATGGGTCCGCCGATTCGCGGGCTCATGACCGGCGGCTGCAGGCGGGGGAGCGATGGCGAGAATGACCGCGGCGGACAGGAAACTCCAGAGCAGGCGGCTCATGGGACAACTCCAGCGAGGGGTACGAAGCGCGGCCTCAGGACTCGCCAGGTTGGATGGTGGAGAGGGCCGGTGCGTTGAAAGGCGGTCAATCAGCTGGTCCCGGGGTGCGCGAGCCGCTCCACGATACCCAGCTCGCGCTGGAGGTCGGCGTTCCGGGCTTTGGACTCCTCCAGGTTGCCGGCTGTTCCGGCCTCCCCGAGCGCATCTGCGGCTCGCTCGGCCGCGGAAACATGACTCTCGAAATTGCTCCTCTGGTCAGGAGAAACCTGCACCAGACGTCCGGCCGTCCTCAGGAGCTCGCTGATTCTCGACGCGTCCGCACCCAGCTCGTCCAGGCGGCCGGCGGCGATGATCTGGCTCAGCGTCGACTCGTATTCGTGAATCCGGCTGAAGATCTCGGCCACCGAGCTCACCGTGTCCACTACCGCGCGGTCCGGCGTCGGGGAAATGCCGCGCGACGCACCGTCCGGCGGGGTGGTGATCGGAGACTTGTCCGACGTCTGTTGTCTTTGCTCCACGCGCTCCCGCTTGGTGGTGCAACCGGTCATGGCTCCAGCGGCTACGAGAGGAACGCAGACCCACGCCAAGAAATGCTTTCGAAAGCTCACGGGTCTCTCCTGAAGTTCGACAGGAGCCCGGCGCGATGCTAGCCGGGATACCTGCCGGTGATGTAATCGGTGAGGTACTGGACTTCGAACTGTCGGTCCTGCGAGATCTGTTTCACGAGATCGCCGATCGACACGATCCCCCCGAGCTTCCCCTGATCGACGACGGGGAGATGCCGGATGCGGCGGTCGGTCATGATCGCCATCGCCTCTTCCACCAGGGTGTCGGGCTTCACCACGACGATCTGGCTCGTCATGATCTCCCGCACCTGGGTCGTCTTGGAGGTGCGGCCGGCGAGCACGATGTTGCGAAGGTAGTCCCGCTCCGTGATGATGCCGTGGATCGCGTCTCCCTCCGTGACGAGAAGCGACCCCGAGTTGAGCTCCACCATCTTCTTCACGGCCTCGAACACCGTGTCGGTCGGGCGGATCGTGTGGACCTGCGGACCTTTCGCCGTGAGAACGTGGGCGATCGTTCCCATCGTGGACCTCCTTGGCGGGGATGGACGAACGTTGAACTTCTCCCTCCCAGGGCCAATTCGACGGTACTCCTTGGCGGACCGGCTAGCCAGTGGGGGATTGGTGCCGTGGAAAGCCCGCGTAGGACTACGCAGTGGACTCGACCCCCTGCTTTGCGTTTCGGCGGCGCCCCTGTAGTGTGGAGTCTTGTTGCCACTCACTCAAGGAGCGACGCCATGACGGTTGCGAGAGTCACTGAGATCACGGCCGAATCCCCTAAGAGCTTCGAAGACGCCATCCGGATCGGAATCGAGAGGGCGAACAAGACCCTGGAGAACGTGAAGGGAGCCTGGATTCAGGAGCAGAAGCTGAAGATCGAGGGGGGCAAGATCACGGCATACCGTGTGAACATGAAGGTCACGTTCATTCTGAACGCGTAGGCTGGAACCGAAGTCCGAGCAGGCCGAGCCGGCCCCGGTGGCGAAAGCTGCCGGGGCCGTCGCTAGGGGGACGCAGCCGCGTCGGACTCGAGCGTCTCCGTCTTCACCAGGGCCTCGGGCTTTTCGATCCCCTCTCCTTCGACGCGCGCCTCCTCCGGACGTTCGGACACGAGCGCGCGGAGCCGGCGCGCCAGCACGCGCACGACCTCCTGCAGTACCCTGAGGTCCCCCGCCGCCACGTCGTAGAAATCGTCGCGATGCACGGCGAGCGCGAGCCCGTCTTCGATGCACTCGGCACGCTGGCCCCGCTCGGCGTCATCCACGATGGCCCACGTCCCGAACGCCTCGCCCGGGCCCACATCGGCGATGATCCGATCGCCGACGGAAAGGCGCACGCGGCCCTCCACCATCATGTAGAGGGCGTCGGCCGCGTCCTCCTCGCGGTAGATCGTCCCTCCCTTCGAGAGCTCGACCTCACGCGCCACCTCGGCCAGCTCAAGCAGGCGGCGCTGGGCCACGCCGCGCAGGAGGTCCGCGCCCCTCAGGACCAGGACGCGTTGGGCGGCGGTCAGCATGGCCCGCTCGAGCGCAGAAGTGCGAGCTCGTCGCGAACCATCGGCGCGCCGGGGTCGCCCTTGAAGAGGGTCGGGTCGAACGCGCCCAGGGATCGCGAGGCGCGTACGGCGCAGGCTCGAAGCCAATCGTCCTCCGACTTCCACGCCCCCTCGATCCAGACGGCGAGCGGGTCGCTGCCCTCCGCATCTTCTGCGGGCGGAGCCGGGGCATCCTCGAAGATCTGGCGCACCGGCTGGAACGAGGCGCGCGGGAGCACGTGCTCGAGGAACTCGAGCGCGGGGGAGACGGTCGCGCGATCGCGGGACTTGAGCCGATCGAACGCGCCGGCAAGGGGACGCGGATCGTACCAGCACGACAGCGCCTGCAGCGCGCGCTCCAGCGCCATCTCCGCCGATTCCCGATAGCTGTCGGCCAGAAGCCGTACCTCGGGCGCGGGATGGGCCTCGAGGGCCCTGGCCGGATCCAGGCACTGGCGATAGTCGCGAAGCTCGCGGAGGAACAGGCGGTGCGCCATGCCGCGCGGGAGCACCGGGCGCCCCCTGCGCGCGCGCATGCGGGTCAGACCCATCAGGCCGAGGTGGCGCAGCCTGAGATTCCTGCTCCGCACCATCGTCATCAGCGCATCGACCGCGCCGCGCGTGTCGATCTGCGCCAGCACTCTCGTGGCGAGCGATTGCGCGCGCGGTCCACGCTCCTCATCGAGCATTCGAAGGAGCGCGGGCACCGCGCGGTCGCCGATCGCGGCGATCGCCGCTCGCGCCGCGTAATGCAGGTCCGGCTCGAACAGAAGAGGGAGAAGGGCGTCCAGGAGCGCATGGGCCGGTCGCCGCGCCGCGGAATGGAGCGCCGCGTCGCGCACGTCGATATCCGGGAGGGTCAAGAGCGCGCGCAGCCTCGGGACCAGGCCCGCGCCCCTCATCACGCCGAGCGCCCGCGCCGCCAGAACGAGGCTGTCCGGATCGCCCGATTCGATCCGCGCGTCGATCCAGGGAAGGGTCAGCGCGGCCCGCGCCTCACAGGGATGCTCGTAGAGCGCGTCGATGGCGAATCGCCGCAACGCGACATCCTCGCCGTCCAGGATCCGCCGCGCGAACGCGAGGCGGTTGGGTCCGCGCCGAAGGAGATAGTCGACGGCCGCGCGCCGGAGGCCCTCATGGGGATCGTCGAGGAACGTGACGATCCGATTCTCGCGGTCGGCGACGTGCATGGCCGCCATCGCCGAGACCGCGGCCGCCCGCACGCCCGGCCACCGGTGCCCGAGACACTGGCGCACGGCCCGCAGGATCGCGGGGTCGTGAATCTCGCCGCTCAAGCTCAGCGCGAGCACGATACGGTCCTCGTCCTCGGCGCGCAGCGCTTCCAGCAATGCCCGGCGCGCGGCGGGAAGGCGCAGAGCCTCGGAGGGGGTGTCCGGCTCGATCCAGCGCGTGCTCAACACCTGCCGGAACTCCATGCCGTACTGCCGGTCCAACCCGTAGAGCACGACGACCCAGGAGCCGCAAAGGACCGCGGTCAGGATCGCGATCGTCGACACCGGAAGATGCAGCGCGTGAAACGCGACGATCAAGAGAAGACCGACCGCGGCGTCGGACCACCGCTCCACGAGAGTGTCGATGGCAGGCTTGATGCGGCGCCGCTCGCTGGGGCGGATGGGCGTGTAGTAGATCTCACCGGTCGATTTCCCGATCGTTCCGGACAGGACGCCTTGGATGGACCGCATCGCAGCCACGACCCAAAGCCCCGGGCCAAAGGTGATCCACGATGCGAAGAGGAGGACCGTTGCGGGCTGGAGCCCCGTGGAGATGCCGAGGCCGAGCCTCTGGAGCAGCCATCCCGCCATCCCGAATTGGAACAGGAGCGAGAGCGCGTTCAGGACGACGTAGAACTTACCCAGGAATTGCGTGAGGTCGTGGGGATCGGGGTAGAGCCGCAGGACGTAGTACTTGAACTGGAAGTCGACGAGCGTCCCCACCACCACCGAGAGCGTGAGCGCGGCCACGAAGACTCGGATGTAGGGTGAGCGCCGGAGGATCTTCCAGGGCGAGTCGGTGGAAGGCACCACCTCCGGCCCCGGCTTGCGCGAGCGATGTCGCTCGACGGCGCGGGTGAGCGCATGGGCAAGAACCAGAAGTGCGGGGAGCGTCCACATCAACCCGATGCGCTGGACGAGCGGCAAGGACCAGCCGGCAAGGGTGCCGCCGGCGAGTCCGCCGATCAGGCCGCTGCCGGCGAGGAGCGGAAACAACAGCCGCGCCCTCCGGGAATCCCAGACGTCCAGGGCCAGGCCCCAGAAGTGCGGGAGGAGCATCATCGCCTGGCTCCCGGTCCAGACGTAGAACAGCGCCGTCGTCAGGCGGCGCGCGTGGGGAAACACCAGGGCGGCTGCGATGCTGCACGCGATGGCCAGGTACTGATTGAAACGCGCCGCGCCCATGCGCTGGAACCGGCGCGCGACGTGGCTTTCAACCCAGACGAATCCGACCGATGCGACGGCGACGGCAAGGTAGGCGTAGGGCAGCGCGAGCGCCCCGAACTCCGCCAGAAAGAGCGCGTCCCGGAGAACCTTTGCGATCGTGTACGCGCAGAGCAGCAGCGCGACCAGCGCGGCCATGAGGAGGAATCGTCGGCCCTCCTCGGGCTCGAGGCTCAGCCTTCGCGCGATGGCCCCCCATCCGCGAGCGCGAATCAAGGCCACAAGCGTTGCCCTCACGGGTTCGTGATCGCAAGCGCCGGGCGAGAGCACGACGCTCGAATTCTCCAGGGTAGACCATAACGGCGGGCCCGACGTGACCTTGCGTCGAGACCTTTACGGAATCGAACGCGCAACCGCGTAGACCTACGGATGCACAGATAGCGCTTGCGCTTTTCGCGGTGTAAGCTAACATAGCTTACATGAGCGCGAATACACCTCGTCCAACGACCCGGAGTCACCGGCGAACGCACGAGGCCCGACCGTCGCTTTCGGTAGGCTCGAGCGCTTTATCACGAAGAGGAGATCCGATGAACGTTCCTATGAAGTCCCGCCTCCTGGCCCCGGTTCTGGCCATGAGCATGGTCCTGGTCCTGGCCGCGTCGGCCGGCGCGCAGGATCGCCGGTACGAGAGATCGCAGAGTCCGGGCGTCCCCCTGCAGATCGACTTTGGGAGCTCACCGCATTGGTCCCGCGTCCCCGGCACGCAGGTCCGGGCGATCCGTCAGGGAGACCGCACGGACTACGACATCTTCCAGTACGGCCGCAGCTACTACGCCTACAACAACGCCAATGAGCGGTGGTACATGTCGCGCCGCTGGCGCGGACAGTTCCGCCTGATCGACGACCGCTCCGTTCCGTTCGAGCTTCGTCGCGT
>DASSLZ010000221.1:0-4321 GCA_035689165.1 Candidatus Eiseniibacteriota bacterium
ACCATGCCGACCTGGTTAGCGTCACTAAGAATCTCACCGTTCCTGTCCCTTCGGGCGTCTCACTCTCCGACGCGGCCTTCACCACCATCGGGTCCATCGCCCTCCATGGCATCCGCACCGGGAACGTCGTCCTTGGCGACCGTGTCCTCATCATTGGCCTCGGCCTCATCGGCCAGCTCACCCTCCGGCTCTGCGTTGCTGCCGGAGCTCATGTTTTCGGCGTGGATCCTCGGCGTGATCGGGTGGATCTGGCGCTACAATCGGGCGCCGAGCGGGCGGACACTGCCCTGGACAGCTCCACCGCTCAGCAGATCCTCGATTGGTCTTCGGGGCGCGGAGCGGACGTCGTGCTCATCACGGCGGGCGGGGCGGACAACCAGCCTCTGGTGCTGGCGGGGGCCGCGGCGCGGGACCGGGCCAAGGTCGTGGTCGTCGGCGCGGTGGACCTGGATGTTCCCCGCGAGCCGTTCTACGAGAAGGAGCTGAGCTTGACGGTATCCCGCTCCTACGGGCCCGGACGCTACGATCCCTCCTTCGAGGAGAAGGGGATGGCCTATCCGGTCGGGTTCGTCCCGTGGACGGAGCGGCGCAATATGGAGGAGTTCCTCACCCTTCTGGCCAACCGCCGGCTCACGCTCGAGGGGTTGAAGCCGGTCACGATCCCCTTCGAGCGCGCGCCGGAGGGCTACGAGCTGCTCTCGGGGAAGAACGGGCCTTCGCCGATCTCGGTCGTGCTGGAATACGCACCGGCCCCATCCGCCAACGGCGACGCTCCGTCGGAGATGGCCGCGGTGCCGTCGCTGCCGGGGTTCCTCGCCGACGCACCGGTCGCCCCCGTCGAGCCTCCCGCCGCGCCGCGCGCACGCCGGCGCTTCAAACCTCGCGCGCTCCAGGTGTCATTCCTGGGGCTTGGGAATTTCGCTTCCACCTACCTGCTGCCCCCGGTCAAGGCCTCGGGCGCCAGCCTGGAGCGGGTCATCACCGCCACGCCGCTCAAGGCGGAGACCGCGAAGCGGCGCGCTCATTTCCGCGTGGCGGGCACGGTGGCGGACGACGCGATCGACGATCCCCGGACGGAGGTCGTCATCATCGCCACCCGGCATGACGTCCACGCCGAGTACGCGGTCAAGGCGCTTCGGAAGGACCGGGCCGTCTTTGTGGAGAAGCCGCTCGCCCTCACGACCGAAGAGCTGCAGGCCGTGAAGGCGGCGCTGCACGAGACCCAGGGCCGCCTGATGGTCGGCTTCAACCGCCGCTTCGCTCCGGCCACGACCTGGGCCCTGGACGCCCTGGGCCCGAACAGCGCGGGGCTGCGCGTTTTGATCCGCGTGAACGCGGGGGTGCTCCCGCACCGGCACTGGCTGCTGGACCACGAGTCCGGCGGCGGGCGGCTTCTGGGCGAAGCGTGCCACTTCATCGACTACGCCTGTTACGTCGCGGGCTCCGCCCCGACGCAGATCGAAGCGCGGGCGCTGGACGCGCCTCAGGAAGAAACGGGCCATCAGAGCTATCGCGTCGATCTCCTGTTCGAAAACGGCGCCACGGCCACGATCGACTATCTGGCCAACGGCGATTCCTCGCTTCCCAAGGAGCGGATCGAGATTCATCGCTCCGGCACATCGCTCGTGATCGACGACTTCCGTTCAGCCTCCATCCATCGCGCGGGCAAGCGCCGCACCAAGAGCTGGGGCGCGCGCGACAAGGGGCACAAGACGGAGGTCAAAGCCTTCCTCGAAGCGGTCCGGACGGGGGCCCCGACCCCGATTCCGGAAGAAGAGAGCATCCTCAGCACGGCGCTGACGCTGGCCGCCGCCCGCTCGATTCGCGAGGCGCGGCCGATTCGGCGCGAGGAGTGGTGACATGACATCAGCGGACGCGCTCCATCGAATCCTTGAACGCGCCGAGCTGGACGGCTGGGCGGGATCGGACCCCTACGACGCGCTCCTCTCCCCTTTGGGCCGCGCGGTCACGCGCTTCGGCGGCCTGCCCCGCTTCGTGCTCTCGCAGCTGGTGCTGCGCGTGCCGGCCGCGCGCACCTTCACGAATCCGCCGGCCACGGTGAACACGAAGGGACTTGCCTTGTTCCTGGGCGCGGTCACGCGCGGGCGGCACCTCCTGGGACCCAAGCGCCCCCGCGAGCTGGCGCGCGAGCTGATCGCCGAGATCGAATCGCGGGCGACGCCCGCCGGCGGGGGACTGGGCTGGGGCTATCCCTTCCCCTGGCAGTCGCGGTCCTTCTGGGCCCCCGCGGGGACGCCGAACGCGGTGGTGACGGTCACGGTCGGATGGCACGCGCTGTATGCCGCCGAGGTGTTCGAAGACGCGAACGCGCGCGCGCTGGGGCTGGGCGCCGCGCGCTTCCTGGCCTCGGGGCTCAACGTCACGCCGGTCGCGCCCGACGCGGCCGCCATCTCCTACACCGCGGCCGACCGCACGCGGGTCGTGAACGTGTCGGCGCTCGCGGGGCGGCTGCTGCTTCGCGCGGCCCGCGTGGGCGGCGAGCCCGAGCTGGCCGTCCTCGCCGGAAAGCTCCTCCGCTTCGTGCTCCAGGCGCAGCGGCCCGACGGATCGTGGCCCTACGCGACGGAGAAGGGCGGGGCGTGGATGGACTCCTTCCACACGGGATACGTGCTGGAATCCCTGGTGCACGCGCGCGAGATGGGCTACCCGGTGCCCGACGGCGCGCTCTCGCGCGGGATCGAAGCCTACGGCCGCTTCTTCGCTCCGAACGGCGCGGCGCGGCTCACGCTGCCCGAGTCCTCGCCGTTCGACGCGCACTCGGCCGCGCAGGGCATGGTCACGTACGGCGCCGTCGCGCACTCCGAGGCCGCGTCCGACTCGCGCCGGCACAGCGCTCGCGCCGCCGCGTTCGCGATCGCGGACTGGTCGCTGCGCGCGCTCTGGATCCCGGGCGAGTCGCATTTCGCTTATCGCATCGCCCGCGGGTGGCGCGACGAGCGCGAGTTCCTGCGCTGGGTGCAGGCGTGGATGGCGCTGGGCATGGCGACCGTGGAGTCGCTCCGCACCGTGGAAGCGACGGCTCCCTCGATGCCCGTGGGCGTCGCGTGAGGGTCTGGATCGACGTCGACAACGCGCCGCACGTCCAGATCTTCCGTCCCATCATCGGACGGCTTCGCGAGAAGGGCGCGGACGTCTCCGTGACCGCTCGCGGCCGGACGTTCGTTCCCGAGCTGCTTCAGGCCGCGTCGATCGAGCACACCATCATCGGACGGGGACAGCCGCGAGGCGCCGCCGCCAAGGCCACCGCGCTCGCGGGACGCGCCGCGGCGCTCGCGCGCTATGCCTCGGGCGAGCGCTTCGACGTGGCCGTGGGGCACGGCTCCCGGTCGCTGCCGCCGGCGGCCCGCATGGCGGGCGTTCCCAACCTCACGATGTTCGACTACGAGCACGTCTCCACCTGGCTCTTCCGGCGCTTCTGCGACCGCATCCTGATTCCGAGCGCGGTGGCGACCAGCGTCGTCGGCGCGAGGCCCGGCGATCCCTGGCGCACCTTCGAAGGATTCAAGGAGGAGATCTATCTCGCCGATTTCGCTCCCGATCGCGCCATCCGGCGCAAGCTGGAAATCCCCGAGGAGGAGGTGCTGGTGGTCGTACGCCCTCCCAGCCGAACGGCCCACTATCACGACGCCGCCAGCGAGGCGATTCTCGACGCGGTGGCGCGGCGGATCGGGCAGGGGCAAGGGGTACGGGCGATCTGGCTTCGTCGCGACGCAACGGAGGTGGTGCCCGACTCCGCCCGCGCCGCCAACATCCTCGTTCCCGATGCGCCGCTGGATGGGCTCTCGCTCCTGGCGGCGGCGGACCTCGCCATCTCGGGGGGCGGCACGATGAACCGGGAAGCGGCGCTCCTCGGCACGCCCGCCTACAGCATCTTCACGGGTCCGGCGGGGGCGCTGGACCAGGAGCTGATCCGTACTGGACGCCTGACCGCCGTGCGGGATCCGGAGGCGGTCGCGGCGATTCCGTTCGTCAGGAAGCCGGAAGCGCCGCCGTTTCACTATGCCGGCGACCTTCGCGAGCACGTGGTGGACCAGATCTGGGACCTCGGGACGCACCGGACGCGGGCTGGGGCAATGGGGAGGAAACGGTGGGCGTTCCCTTCGTAGACCTGAAAGCGCAATACCAGAGCATCCAGGAAGAGATCGACGCGGCCATTCGCGAGGTCGTGACCTCGTGCGCGTTCGTGCTGGGGCCGGCGGTGGAGCGGTTCGAGCGCGACTTCGCCGGGTTCCTCGGCGTCGAGGACGTGGTGGGCGTGAACAACGGCACCGCCGCACTCCAGCTGACGCTGCTCGCGCTG
>DASSLZ010000222.1:0-2660 GCA_035689165.1 Candidatus Eiseniibacteriota bacterium
GTTGAGGATGAGGATCGTCTTGTAGGCGGGCAGAGGCCCCGCCCACTCGGGAATCGGGTCGGGTCCGATCCTCTGGTCGCCCACGATCGGCTGGCAGGTGTCGGTGAGGGTCCCCTGCATCGTGAGCGTGACCGAGTCGCAGGCCGTGGGTGCGGCGGGCGAGACCGTAACGCCGCGCACGGTGGACACGGAGGCCGCCGCCGGAACGGCGAGGAACAGCACGGAGGTGAGCAGGAAGACGGACGCGACGATGCGGCGGGGTCGAAGCCGGGAACGCTGGATCAGGTCACGAGGGAACATGGCTGCAAAGCCCTCATGTCCGGCGGCACGGGGAGGCCGGGGGCGGCGCCTCCGGCTCGTGGTTCGAGACTCTCGACGAGTGTCCTCCTCGCCGGGAAAAAAATCCAGCCCGCTCCGACAGGGTCGTCGCGGGCTGGATCCCTGTGCTGGCTAGTCGGCTTCGCTCATCGCGTCGTCCGGCTCGCCGTCCCGGTTCCGATCGACCCCCATCTTGATCGCATGACGGATCGCCTGGCGGATGGCCTGGTCGTTGTCCAGATTCCTCGGATCGAGGAAGTGGCCGTCGCGGTCCATGAGCAGCTTGGAGAGATCGAAAACCAGGAACGTGGTCACCGGCTTGTCGCCCGTCACGTTGAACGAGCCGTGGATGATGAACTCGTCGTCGATGCGCGCCGAGTACACGAAGTGGCCGCCGCCGTCTCCGGCGATGTCCCCCTCGAGAAGGATCGTGGCCCCGACCAGATCCGGGTATTGGGTCGCGAGCGGACCGCCGGCGGCGAGCGCCTGGAGGTGGCCCATGATCATGGAATAGACGCCCGCCGGGACCATCTGCGTCCCGAGCGACTGGGCATCGCCGGCCAAGAGATCGATGACGAACGGGCCGTGGAAGCGGACCTGGCCTCCCGTGTCGCTCCCTTCGGCGTCGGTCGAGTCGTTGTCGCCGAGCCCGAGCGTGTCGGCGTGGTCCTCGCCTTCGGGGAGGACGAACCGGATATCGCGAACCGTGATGACCGCCCGCGTGAAGGTCACCGGGATCGTGTCTTGGGCGGAGGCGGCGCTCAGCATCGCGGCCGTGGAGAAGCGCTGGGCCGGGGCGCCGGAACCCTGGGCTTCCAGGGTGAGCGGAACACGGTGGGGCGCGGCGACGTTGTCCTTACCACAGCCCCCGAGGCCGATGACGGCAAGGCCGCCGACCAGAAGGGCCGCCGGAATGGAGCGGGCGTAGCGAAGCTGGGTGCGGAGATGGTGGAGTTTCATGGTCTGGGTTCTCCTGGCTGGATGTCGAGCGTGGACCAATGACCCCTGCGACTCCCCTTGAGTGTGCCATTATAGCACACCTCTTTGGGCTGGCCGGTTCCCGGGTGCTCCATGCGATACTCGCGTTCCATGCCGCCGATAGGGAGGAATCCTCGATGAATCCACGGATCCCGCGCCGTCCGCACGTCCTGCTTGCCGCGATCGCGATCGCTCTTGCCGCCGCTTCGATCGCGCGAGCGGACGAGGCGAGGCTGCCGGCCGACGTCCAGCCCCGGTTCGAGGCGGTGCAGCTCCAGCTGGACCCCTCGAAGCCGGACTACACCGGGACGGTCCGCGTGGATCTGACGGTGCGGCAACCCACCGAGACGATCCGCTTCCACGCGCAGGCGCTGGACCTGCGCCGCGTGGAGCTGGCCGGAGCGAACGGCAAGACGCTCCTGGCGTACGGCCCCGACGACCACGGCATCGTGACCGCGAAGGCGACCGCGACCATCACGCCGGGGGACTACGTCCTCACGATCGATTTCATGAACGACTTCGACCGGACGGCCGCTTCGCTCTTCCGGCTGGAGACCGGCGGCCGCTGGTACGCCTACACGCAGTTCGAGGCGGTGGACGCGCGGAAGGCGTTCCCATGCTGGGACGAGCCCGCCTTCAAGTTCCCCTGGCAGGTCACCCTCTCCATCCCCGATGGCCAGGAGGCGGTCTCGAACACGCCCGTGGAGAAGGACACCCGCGCGGGGGGCGTCCGCACGCTGGTCTTCGCGAAGACCAAGCCGCTTCCTTCCTACCTGATCGCGATGGCGGTCGGTCCCCTGGAGTTCGTTCCGATTCCGGGGCTCCGCGTGCCCGGTCGCGTCGTGGTGCCGCGGGGATCGAAAGCGCTCGCGAGCACGGCCGCGGCCATGACCCCGCCCCTGTTCGACGCTCTGGAGCGATGGTTCGGGATTCCCTATCCCTACGAGAAGCTGGATCTCATCGCGGTGCCGGAGTTCTCTCCCGGCGCCATGGAGAACCCGGGCGCGATCACCTACGGAGACCAGTTCCTGCTCTTCGACGAGAAGTCGATCAGC
Source organism: Candidatus Eiseniibacteriota bacterium (assembly GCA_035689165.1). GTDB lineage: Bacteria > Eisenbacteria > RBG-16-71-46 > SZUA-252 > SZUA-252 > DASQJL01. The sequence continues at coordinate 2,352 of DASSLZ010000222.1, forward strand.
GCCTCCCAGAAACGGACCTTCGCCGTCTTCACCGCGCACGAGATGGCGCACATGTGGTTCGGAGACTACGTGACGATGAAGTGGTGGGACGACCTCTGGCTGAACGAATCGTTCGCCGAGTGGATGGGGGACAAGATCGCCGACCAGGTCTATCCCGCCTACCGGATCCCGCTGCACGAGCTGAGCGACGGCGAGCGCGCGTTCACGTCCGACGCGCAGCTCGCGACCCACGCCGTGCGCCGGCCGGTGAAGACGATGGACAACCTCTACGAGGCGGCCGACGACCTCGCTTACCACAAGGGGCAGGCG
>DASSLZ010000223.1:0-2389 GCA_035689165.1 Candidatus Eiseniibacteriota bacterium
AGTGCGCACTGGAACGTGTCGCCCGAGTGGATCGCGGTCGGCTCCGGATCGAACGACCTGATCGACGTCCTCTGCCGCATCTATCTCGGCCCGGGGGACGAGGCGATCATGTCGCATCCGGCGTTCGTGATGTTCGCCGTCGCCGTGAAGGTGGCGGGCGGGACGCTGAAGCGCGTGCCCGGGCGGGATCTGTTCCACGATCCCGACGCCATGCTCGCCGGCATCACCAGCCGCACCAAGCTCGTCTACTTCTCGAACCCCGACAATCCCACCGGCACCATCGTCCGGCGCCGCGCGATGGACGACTACTTCCGCCGCGTGCCCGATCACGTGCTCACGATCATCGACGAGGCGTATTTCGAATACGTCACCGATCCGGAGTTTCCGAACGCACTGGACTACCTGCGCCAGGGGAAGCGGGTCGCCGTGCTCCGCACCTTCTCGAAGATCTACGCCCTGGCCGGACTCCGCGTGGGCTACGGCTTCTTCCCGGAGGACCTCGCGGCGGTGGTCCATCGCGTCCGGCTGCCCTTCAATGTCACCACGGTGGGGCAGGCGGCCGCGCGGGCCAGCCTGGCCGATCCGGAGCAGGTGATCCGCAGCCGCCACGCGAACGCCGAGGGCATCTCCTTCCTCGAGCGCGCGCTTCCGGGACGGGGGATCCGCGTGACGCCGTCGTGGGCGAACTTCGTCCTCGCGAAGTTTCCGGGCTCGGCGGTGGAAGCCACCCGCACGCTGGAGCGGCTGGGGGTGATCATCCGCCCGATGACCTCCTTCGGGCTCCCGGCCGAGTACGCGCGGATCAGCGTCGGCACCCGGCTCGAGAACGACCGGCTGATCGAGGCGCTCGCCAAGGCGACGTGACGGAGCGCCCGGAAACCCCGGACGCGCCGCCGCGGCGGGTCGCGATCCTCGGACTCGGCCTGATGGGCGGCTCGCTGGGCTTGGCCCTTCGCGCGGCCGATCCCGCCGCCCGCGTCCTGGGCTTCGACGAGGACGACGCCGCGGCCCGCCGCGCCCTGGAACGTGGTGCCGCCACGGAACGCCTGCGCGATCCCGGGGCCGTTCCCGCCGAGACCGAGGTCGTGGCGCTCGCGATGCCCCCGGACGCCGCCGCCGGCTGGGTGCGCGGACTCGCCGATTCCGTTCCTCCCGGAGCCATCGTCATGGATCTCTCGAGCATCATGCTTCCCGCGCTCGCGGCGTCGTTGGAGACGCCGTCGCTCGCCGACCGCTTCGTGCCGGCGCATCCGCTCGCGGGCTCGGAGTCGTCCGGGATCGAATCCGCCCGCGCCGACCTCTATCGCGGCGCGGCCGTGCTGATCGGGCTTCCCCTCGACGCGGGAACCCCTGGAGGACGCGCGGCGGCGCTCTGGCGCGCGCTGGGCGCCCGGCCCGCGTCGATCGCTCCGGCGCTGCACGACGCGCTGGTCGCGCTCACGAGCCATCTGCCGTACGCCGCGTCGGTCGCCCTGGTGCGCACGCTCCGACGCACGGGATCGATGACGCGCGCGCTGGCCGAGACGGCGGGGCCGGGGCTGCGCGACACGACGCGCGTGGCGGGCTCACCGCCGGCCTTGTGGGCGGAGATCCTCGAGCGGAACGGTCCGAAGCTCCTTCCCGCGCTCGAGCTCCTGGAGCGCGAGGTGCGCGCCCTGCGCCACGCCATCCAGGAGGGGGGGCCCGCGCTGCGCGAGCATCTGGAAGAGGCCCGGTCCTTCCGGGAGGAGATCGTGCGATGAGCCGCGCCGCCACGCGACCCGGAAAGCCGCTCCGCGGCGAGACCACGGTTCCGGGGGACAAGTCGGTCACGCAGCGCGCGGTGCTCCTGGGCGCGCTGGCGCCGGGAACGACGCGGATCCGCGGCGCCAATCCCGGCGCCGACGCGCGCGCCGCGCTGGGCCTCGCGCGGGCGCTGGGCGCACGCGTCCGGACCACCCGCGCCGAATGGATCCTCGAAGGAGGAACGCTCGCCGAGAGCGAGACGGTGCTCGACGCGAAGAACTCGGGGACCGCGCTCCGGCTGGCGACGGGCCTGCTCGCCGCGCAGCCGTTTCTTTCCGTGCTCACGGGTGACGCCTTGCTGCGCCGCCGGCCGGTGGACCGCGTCATCGCGCCGCTCCGGCTGCTGGGCGCCGATGTGCACGCGCGCTCGCGCGACCGCCTGCCTCCCGTCGTCGTCCGGGGCACGGCGCTCCACGGCGCGCACGTGGACACCAAGGTGACGAGCGCGCAGGTGAAGAGCGCGCTTCTGTTCGCCGCGATCCAGGCTTCGGGGACGACGATCGTGGAGGAGCCGGTCGCGACGCGCGACCACACCGAGCGGATGCTCCCGCTCTTCGGCGCGCGCGTCGTCCGGGAGGGACGGGCCGCGCGCGTGACCGGGCCC
>DASSLZ010000224.1:0-2693 GCA_035689165.1 Candidatus Eiseniibacteriota bacterium
CGCTCCGCGCGGTCCTCTAGCTCCACCCACCCCCATGCGCGAAGCCCTGGAAAAGGCGAAAGCCCGCTTTGACGAGCTGACGAGGCTCCTCGAGGATCCGGCCGTCCACTCCAATCCTTCCGAGCTGAAGCGGGTGAGCAAGGAGCGGAGCGCGCTCGATCCCTTGATCCGGGCGATCCGGCGCTACGACCGGGTGCTCGAGCGGATCCACGACGACTCCACCCTGCTGCGCACCGAGAAGGACCCCGAGCTGGCCGCGATGGCCAAGGCCGAGATCGACGAGCTGACCGTCGAGAAAGAGCAGATCGAGGCGGAGCTGCCGCGGCTGTTGCTCCCCCCCGATCCGTTCGACCAGAAGAACGTGATCGTCGAGATCCGCGCCGGAACGGGCGGCGACGAGGCGGCGCTCTTCGCGGGGGAGGTGCTCCGCATGTACACCAAGTACGCCGAGCGCCACGGCTGGAGGGTCGAGGTGCTGTCCATCAGCCAGTCGGGCGGGGGAGGCATCAAGGAAGTCTCGCTTCTCATCGCGGGCGATGGGGTCTACCGTCGCTTCAAGTACGAGAGCGGGGTCCACCGCGTGCAGCGCGTGCCCGAGACCGAAGCGAGCGGGCGGATCCACACCTCGGCGGTGACCGTGGCGGTGCTCCCGGAGGCGGAGGAGGTGGACGTGGAGCTGAAGCCGTCGGATCTCCAGATCGACGTCTTCCGGAGCTCGGGCCCCGGCGGCCAGAGCGTGAACACGGCCGATTCGGCCGTGCGCATCCGGCACCTTCCGACCGGGATCGTCGTGCAGTGCCAGGACGAGCGCTCGCAGCTCAAGAACAAGGCGAAGGCGCTCAAGGTGCTTCGCGCCCGGCTGCTCGACATGGAGATCCAGGAGCAGGAGAAGAAGCTCGCCGCCTCGCGCAAGTCGCAGGTCTCCTCCGGGGACCGGAGCGCCAAGATCCGCACCTACAACTTCCCCCAGGGACGCGTGACCGACCACCGGATCGGGCTCACGCTCTACCGGCTGCAGGACGTGATGGAGGGGGATCTGACCGAGCTGACCGACGCCCTCTTCGCCGCCGAGCAGGCCGAGCGCCTCGCCTCCTCGGGCGAAGCGAGCGGGCCGTCGCCCCGCGCCGGAGCGGGCGCGTGAGGGCGGGAATCCGGCTGTCGCGCGCGGCCAGGACGGCGCGCCGCGCGGGCACCAGCCGCGCCGAGGCCCTCGCGTCGCTCACGCGGCGGTTCGAGCGCGCCGGCATCGACTCGCCCGAGCACGACGCCGAAGCGATCCTGCTCCGCGCGCTGCAGGTCTCCCGCGCCGACCTCTGGACCGAGCCCAACGCGCCGCTCACCGAGGAGGAGGCGGAGGACCTGACCTCGCTCGCCGAGCGGCGGAGCGCGCGCGAGCCGCTCCAGCTCCTTTTAGGAACCACGCCCTTCTGCTCGGCGACGCTCGATCTCGAGCGCGGCGTCTTCCTGCCGCGGCCGGAGACCGAGGGCCTGGTCGAGGCCGTCCTGCGCGCGCTCCACGCCGACCGGGGCCGGCTCCTCGAGCTCGGCGCGGGGACGGGCGCGATCGCGATCGCGATCCTGCACGCGCTGCCCGAGTGGACCGGCGAAGCCGTGGACCGCTCGCCCCAGGCGGTGCGTCTGGCGCGAAAGAACGCGGCCCGGAACGGCATTGCCCGGCGCCTGCACGTGCTGGAGGGGGACTTTCGCGATCCCGGGGCGCTGCGGGTCCCGGGACATGACTACGACCTGGTCGTATCCAACCCGCCCTACGTCCGCTCGGGGGAGATCCCGGGGCTCATGCCCGAGGTCCGGGACCACGACCCGATCGAGGCGCTGGACGGCGGCCCCGACGGGCTCGACGCGCTGCGCGACCTGGCCCGCGGAATTCCGCTCTGGCTGCGCCCGGGAGGGCTGCTGGCGCTGGAGATCGGGGCCGATCAGGCCGATGATTCCCAGGAACTGATGCGGCCGCATCTCGAGGAGATGCGCGTCCTGCCGGACCTGGCAGGGAGGCCGCGGGTGCTCCTGGGAACGCGGAGGCGATAGCGATGGAAGCGAAAGCGGCAGCCGACACGAAAGCGACGAAGGGGACGGCGACGGGAATGGACGAGATCTGGGTTCGCGGCGGGAAGCGGCTGTCGGGTTCCGTGGCGGTGAGCGGCTCCAAGAACGCCACGCTTCCGGTGCTGGCGGCCGCGCTCCTGGCCCCCGGCGTCTACCGCTTCACCAACGTGCCCGCGCTCAAGGACGTGGCGACCATGCTCGAGATGCTCGGACGCTTCGGCGTGAAGAGCCGCCGCACCGGTCCGAGCGCCGTCGAGGTGGACACCCGCGGCCAGGTGAACGCCGAAGCCCCCTACGAGCTGGTGAAGACCATGCGCGCTTCGATCTACGTGCTCGGACCGCTTCTCGCCCGCTACGGCGAGGCGCGCGTCTCCCTGCCGGGCGGCTGCGCCTGGGGCCCGCGCCCGGTGGACCTGCACATCCGCGGCATGGAGGCGCTGGGCGCCGACGTGGCGATCGAGCACGGCTATATCGTGGCGCGCTCCGAGCGGCTCCGCGGCTCGAACATCTCCTTCGACATTTCCAGCGTGGGCGCCACCGGGAACCTCCTGATGGCCGCCGCGACCGCCTCGGGCGAAACGGTCATCGAGAACGCGGCGTGCGAGCCGGAGATCACGGCGCTCGCCGAC
>DASSLZ010000225.1:0-6507 GCA_035689165.1 Candidatus Eiseniibacteriota bacterium
CAGGGCACGGCATTTCTGACGTACGAATCGGGCGCGCTCGTCGGCGTCGACTGGATCGACCGCGCTGGATCGGAGGTCCACTCCCGAAGCGTCCTCATGCAATCCAGCGTCATCGACGCCACCATCACGATGCGCGAGGACGGGACCGCGATCCGCTCCTCCACCGTGCTGCAGGTGGCGGGAGACGTTCCGCGCGATCCGGTGACCCGGACCTTCCCCGAGGGGACGCTCTACTGGTCGGACATGACTCCTGCCTCCATCGAGGAGGCGGTCCAGCGGGCGCGCGTCCTGGGGCGGGAGGCGGTCCGGATTCCGGCCAGCTCGCTCTTCCGCGAGAGCCACGACGAAGTCGAGGTGGCGCGCGTCGATTCCACCGACTGGATCGTGCGCTGCCACGGCAAGCGCTACGAAGTGCTGACCGACCCCGGCGGCCGGATGCTCTCGGCGACGCTCCCCGAATACGGCGTGACCATCGAGCGACGCGAGGGCTTTGGCGCCGATCAGTATCCGCTCTGGAGCCCGAACGGACCGCCCCCCGACGGCGCCTATCGCGCGACCGACGTCTCGATCCGGGCGCCGCAGGGGCACGTGCTCGCGGGAACTCTCACGATGCCGCCCGGAAGCGGCCCCTTCCCCGCAGCGGTGCTGATCACGGGACTCTCCCCCAACAATCGGAACGAGGGGGATCCGCCCTGGATGGCGCTCCGGGATATCGCGGACGCTCTGACGCGGAGCGGCATCGCCGTTCTGCGCGTGGACGACCGCGGCGTGGGCGCCTCGACGGGAGACCGCGCGTCCTCCACCACGCTCGACGAGGCCGCTGACGTGCGCACCGAGGTCGCATGGCTTCGCTCCCAGCCGAAAATCCGCCGCGAGCGCGTGGCCCTGGTCGGCTACAGCGAGGGAGGTCTGATCGCGCCGGTGGTCGCCGCCGATGACCCCACGGTCGCGGCCGTCGTGACGCTCGCCGGCCCGGGCGTTTCCGGGGCCGACGTCGCCCGCTACCAGATCACTGCCGCGGTGGCGCGCGACACGACCATCGCGCCGACGGACCGGGAGGCTGCCATCCGGCGCGAGCTGAACGACACCCTGACCGTGCGCGAGAAGAGCTATCTCGCGATCGACCCCCTCGCGTACGCGCGGCGCGTCCGCTGCCCCGCGCTCATCGTGCAGGGCGGAAACGACCAGCACATTCCGGTGCGCTCGGCGGAGCGTCTCGCATGGGCGATGCGCGCATCGGGAAACCAAGACGTGACGGTTCGGATCGTTCCGGGCGTGAGCCACTCGCTCTTGCCCGACGTGAACGGCTTGAGCAGCGGCTGGGTCTACCTGCCCGCGTTCGGGACGTCGCCTGAAATCCTGCGCACCGTGAGCGGGTGGCTCTCGGTCCGGCTCACTTCTTCCGGCGGATCGTCACGATCGGCGAACCGATGAAGAGGAGCATCAGGGCGGCGAAGGGGATGTAGGGAAGGTATCGGCTCACGGCAGCCTCCTCGTGGCATGGACCTCCGTGCCAAGACGCTCCGCAAGCTCCGGGGTGAGCGCCCCGCTCTCCAGGCGAAACTCCCAGTTTCCCTCCGGCACGGAGGGCGTGTTCATCCGCGCTTCGCTCCCCAGCCCGAGCACGTCCTGTACGGGGACGATCGCGCGCTCGGCCGCGGAGCGGTACAACGCGAGCATCATCCGCCACGCGATGTCGCCGCCGTCGCCGCCGACCGTCTCGAGCGCCCGGGCTCGCTCCCACGCCGGCGCCTTGTCGAACCACCCCCGCGTCGTGTCGTTGTCGTGCGTTCCCGTGTAGGCGACGCAGTGCTCGGGATAGCGGGCGGGATGGTGCAGGCTGTCGGCGGAATCGAATCCGAACTGCATCACCCGCATGCCGGGGAGCCCGGTCGCCGCCAATAGCGCGCGCACTTCCTCGCCGACGATGCCGAGATCCTCGGCGATGAACGGGAGTCCTCCGAGCGCGGCGCGCGCCGCGTCGAAGAAGCGCTCGCCCGGTCCCGACTCCCAATGGCCCTCGACAGCCGTCTCGGCTCGGGCCGGAATCGCCCAGTACGATTCGAAGCCCCGGAAGTGATCGAGCCGCACGAGATCGAACTTCGCAAGCTCCGCGCGCAGTCTCCGGATCCACCACGCGAATCCGTCCGCTTCCAGCCGGTCCCAGCGATACAGCGGATTCCCCCAGAGCTGTCCGGTCGCGCTGAAGTAGTCGGGCGGTACGCCGGCGACCTCCGTGGGACGAAACGCCTCGTCCAGGCGGAACCACTCCGGCGCGGACCAGACGTCGGCGCTGTCGAGCGCGACGTAGATCGGAATGTCCCCGAGGATCGCGATCCCCCTGGCGCGCGCGGCGTCCCGAACCCGATCCCACTGGCGGAAGAAGAGCCATTGAAGGTACGCTTGATAGTCGATTTCGTCCCGCAGGGCGCGGCGGGCCTCCTCGAGCGCGGCGGGATGGCGGGCGCGGAGCGCGGGCTCCCACTCGGTCCAGGGCGCTCCGCCATGGGTTCGTCTCAGGGACGCAAAAAGCGTCCAGTCGTCGAGCCAGTCGGCCTGGGACGGGGCCGCACGGAACGCGGCCAGCTCGTCCATCGCGCGCGGGTCTCCGCGCGCGGAATCCCACGAGGCACGGAGATCGTCATGGCGCCGCGCGGCGGCGCCATAATCGACGCGCCCGTGTCCCGGGTTCCCGGATGGGCCCGGCTCGGCCACATCGATCAGGAGCGGATTGCCGGCCCGCGTGGAGATGCCCGAGTAGGGAGAGTTGCCGGGGCCGGTAGGTCCCAGCGGGAGCACCTGCCAGATCGACTGGCCCGCCGCGGCGGCCCAATCGAGAAAGCGGTCCACCTCGGAGCCGAGGGTCCCGATGGGCCCCGGACCGGGCAGCGACGTGGGATGGAGAATCAGCCCCGCCGCGCGGCGCGTCATGCGCGCGGCGAGACGCGGCGCCGGAAAAGGATCGACGCGGACATCGCGATAGTCTACAAGGGAACCCTTCACCGTGACGAGACGACTTCGACCATGACGACGCAACGCCGCGCATGACGCCGATGCCGCCCATTCCGCCGCGGCTCGGCCGCCTGGTCGAGCTGGCGCAGAACCTCTGGTGGAGCTGGAATCCCGAGGCGCGCGAGCTGTTCCGCCGCATCGACACGCCGCTCTGGCGCCAGACGCATCACAATCCTGTCCGCCTTCTCCAAGAGATCACCCCCGAGCGGCTCTCCCTGGCCGCCGCCGATCCCGAGAACGCGCGCCTGTACGACCAGGTCATGACGGCGTTCGATCAGGCGCTCGCCGGAAAGCCGTCGTGGTGCTCGCAGCGCTACCCCGAACTGAGCGACAAGCTGGTCGGCTTCTTCTCCGCGGAGTACGGCGTGCATCAGTCGCTCCCCTTCTACGCGGGCGGCCTCGGCGTGCTCGCGGGGGACATCGCGAAGGAGGCGAGCGACCTCGGCATCCCGATGGTCGGCGTCGGCTTCATGTACCCGCAGGGGTACTTCCGGCAGCGCGTGAACGCCGAGGGGCGGCAGGAGGAGATCTACGAGCAGATCGACCGGAATAAGGTCCCGGTGGAGCACGTGCTGGCGCCGGACGGCGCCCGCCTCACCATTCCCCTGTCGCTGCCCGACCGCACCGTCCTCGTCGAAGCCTGGCGGGTGCGTCTGGGACGGACGATGCTCTACCTGCTCGACACCGACCTGGACGAGAACGCCCCCTGGGACCGCGAGCTGACGGCGCGCCTGTACGGCGGCGACCAGACCGTTCGCCTCTTACAGGAGATCGTGCTTGGCGTCGGAGGCGTGCGGCTCCTCCGCGCGCTCGGGTTGAAGCCCGCCATCTGGCACGCCAACGAAGGGCACACCGCGTTCATGATGCTCGAGCGCGCGCGCGAGGCGCTGGCCGAGGGCCGCGGCTTCGACGAAGCGGTCGCCGAAGTTCGCGCCGCGTCGCTCTTCACCACGCACACGCCGGTGGCCGCGGGGCATGACGCCTTCCCGATGGACATGGTCGAAGCGCAGCTCTCGCACGTGGAGGGTTTCGGCGGCCCCCTGGATCCGCTGCGCGGGCGCCTCCTCGCGCTCGCCGAGTACTATGGCGGCTTCAACATGACGGTGCTCGCGATGCGGCTGGGCGGACGCGTCAACGCGGTGAGCCGGCGGCACGGCGAGGTGACCCGCAGAATGTGGGCGTCGCTCTGGCCCGGCACGCCCGAGGCGCAGATCCCGATCGCCGCGATCACGAACGGCGTGCACGTTCCCACCTGGATCGGGTCGGAGACGAACCGGCTGCTCCGAAAGCGCCTGGGGGCGGACTGGATGACCCGTCACGACGATCCCAAGCTCTGGGCGACGGCGTCCGACGTGCTCCCCGACGAGGCGCTCTGGCAGACACGCTGCGCGCTGAAGCAGGCGCTGCTCGAGTACATGCGCGATCGCGTGCGTTCCCGCTGGTCGCAGGACCGGGTCGAGCCGGGGCAGACCGTGGCGTTCGGCTCGATGCTCGATCCCGAGGCGTTCACGATCGGCTTCGCGCGCCGCTTCGCCACCTACAAGCGCGCGGACCTCATCCTGCACGACATGGAGCGCCTGAAGCGCCTGCTCACCGATCCGCGCCGTCCGGTACAGATCGTTTTCGCCGGAAAAGCGCATCCCGCCGACGAGAACGGCAAACAGGTGCTGCAGTCAGTCTACCGGGCCGCGCGCGACCCGGAAATCGCGGGGCGCATGGCGTTCCTCGAGGACTACGACATGCACGCGGCCCATTGGCTGACGCAGGGCGTGGACCTGTGGCTCAACAACCCGCGCGCCCCGCTGGAGGCGAGCGGGACGAGCGGCATGAAGGCCGGGCTGAACGGCATCCCCAGCGCGAGCATCCTCGACGGCTGGTGGGTCGAGGGGTACGAGGGGGGGAACGGCTGGGCCTTCGGTCCCAAGCCCGGCTCCGATGCGGCGGACGACGCCGATCCCGGCGCGGCCGACGCGCGCGACGCCGAGTCGCTCTACCGCGCGCTCGAGGAAAAGATCGTGCCCCTCTTCTACGAGCGGAACGGCGACGGCCTGCCCCATGGCTGGCTGCGCGTGGTGCGCCGCGCGATGCAGACCATCACGCCCGCGTTCTCGGCCCGCCGCATGATGAAGGAATACGCCGAGCGAATGTACCTCCCCGCCGTCACCTCGCCCGAGGAAGAGCAGCGCCGTCCCGAGGGCGTCCCCGCGCCCTGACGCCCCTCCCCGTTTTGGGGTAGAGTCGTCCCTCCATGCACGGTATCGAAGCGGCCGATTTCCTGACCGTCGGGCTCCTGGTCCTCCTGGAAGCGGCCTTGAGCGCGGACAACGCGCTGGTCCTGGCCGTCCTGGTCCTGCCGCTCCCGCGGGAGCAGCAGACGCACGCGCTGCGCTACGGCATCATCGGGGCCTTCGCGTTCCGGATCGTCGCGACGCTTTTCGCGGTGCACCTGATCGCGTGGTCGTGGATCAAGCTGATCGGCGGCCTCTACCTCCTCTACCTCCCCTGGAAGCACTTCTCCCATCACGAGTCGAGCAGCATGCCGAGGGCGGCCACCGCCATTCTCGGACTCTCGGTGTTCTGGAGCACCGTGGTGCGGGTGGAGCTCACCGACGTGGTGTTCGCGATCGATTCCATCCTGGTCGCGGTCGGCATGTCGCGGAAGCTCTGGGTCGTGATCTCGGGTGGCCTTCTCGGCATCCTCGCGATGCGCGTCCTGATCGGACAGGTGCTGGGCCTGGTGCGGCGCTACCCCGCCATCGTGGACGGCGCGTACGTCATCGTGGCCTGGGTCGGCGTGAAGCTTCTCGTGGAATACGCGCACGCGATGCACTGGATCCAGTTCGAATTCCCGCGCGCGGTCGCGATCGGGGTCGTCCTGGCGCTGTTCGTGCTCAGCGCCATCTACGCGGTGCGGAAGGAGCGGAAGCGCCCCCCCGAGAAGGCGCCGGCCGAGGAGCGCCCCCCGGAGAAGGCCACGGCCGAGGAGGGCGCGGAGTGATGCTCATGCCGTCGGGTACAGGGCCCCGGCGAGCCAAGACGCGGAACGGGATCCAATCCGGCCTCGCCGCTCTCATCTACGGTGTCGCCTCCCTCGTCCTGACATCGGTCTTCGCAGCGCCGGGGTCGGCCGCGCTCCTCCCCTACCGGGACGCCTCCGACCTCGTGGCGACCACTCCGGGCACCGACGACGGAGCCCTGGGCGCGACGATCAACCCCGCGCAGTGGGGCCTCATGGAGCGCCCCGAGCTCTCGGGCTTCTGGTACGACCGCCAGGCTCCAGGCGGCTTCCGGCCTCCCGGCTCCTGGGGCATCGCGGCCGGGAGCGGCCTGGGATTCTCCATGCTGCGAACCGACCGCCATGAGGACGCGGCGCTGGCCGGCCCTTTCGTGCCTGGAAAGGACCACGTCACCGACTACCAGGTCGGCCTGGGGTTCGGGTCTCCAGCGCACGCGAACGGGATCGCGCTCGGCTTCTCGGGACCCGGTAAGGGCGCG